>NZ_JCAKMX010000013.1:0-107246 GCF_059515825.1 Acinetobacter sp. CY17 | reverse complement strand
AAAAAATGATCTTCTTTTTGATTAATATTTGCACTCCATATTTCTTGACATTCGTGCATAATCTGCGGATGAAATACATCGATTCAAACAAGCTTTCTGATCCTCAGTTCAAGCGATACACGGGCATCTCATGGTCAACCTTCTATTTGATGGTTGTGCAATTGCAGAAGCATGTCCCTGCCAAAGGCAGACCACCCAAGTTAAGCCTGGAGGATCAGGTTCTGCTCTGTTTGAGCTATTGGCGGGAAAATACCGAACCTTATTTCACGTTGCGACGAGTTACGGGGTTTCAGAGCCCACAGCCTCAAGAATTGTCCGTCATGTTGAAGACTGCCTGATTCGGTCCAATCTTTTTAATTTACCTAAAGATTTACCCGAGGGCAAAGGCATAGACTGGAATGTGGTGATCGTGGATGCCACAGAAATTCCAATCCAAAGGCCTAAAAAAACAGAAGAAAAGCTATAGCGGCAAGAAAAAGACCCATACCTTTAAAGTACAGGCCATGATTCACTACAAGACTCAGCAAATTCTGAGTTTATGTACCAGTCGTGGTGCTGTACATGATTTCGAGCTCTTCAAACGCAATTTAAACCAGATTCCTTCAGGAGCCTTTGTTCTTGCAGATAAAGGTTATCAGGGGATTTATACTTTGTATCCCAATAGCCTGTTGCCCTTAAAAGCCAAAAGACGCTGTAAATTGGATCCTGAACTAAAAATCTATAATCAGGAAATCAATAAAAGAAGAATAGCAATTGAGCATGTATTTGGCAGCCTGAAAACCTTCAAGATCCTTGCGGAACGTTATCGCAATAGAGCTAAAAGACTTGGTTTGAGATTCAATCTAATTGCTGGAATTTATAACTTGGAGCTGAGTAAAAAATGATTTATGAAAGAGGTCTATTATCAATTATTACTTCAGTAAAAAACTTGTTGTGATCAGAGTTAGTTAATATTTCGACTGAGATTGGTAATAGTTTTCTTTTATTAATAAGTTCTAAACTATGACAAAGGCTATGAATTTCAGGGATATTAGTTACGGCTTGTCTAAAGTTTATAGTTAAGGGGTGACTAATTTTTTTGCCCATCAATTCTGAAAACGTTGCAAATATATTCACTCCCTCTGTTGATTTTGGTTTGGCTTGAACTTGACCACTTGTGCCTAATGGTAAATTTAGACCATGATGCTCATGTACTGTTTCAAGTTCAATTTTTTGATAAGAAAGAAAACACTTTACTAAATTAAGCATCCCATAATATAAGAGAGTTGCTCTGGTAGGAAGTAAAACACTGTTTGCTGCCTTATAGAATGATTCTGCAAGTGATGAAAAGTATAAAGCTCTTTCTAGAAAAGTTTTGTTTGGGTCTCTGCTTTTGGAAATTTTTTGCTGTAAATGTGAGTTGATGAGTGACCAAAGATCACTTGTTAATATTTGCTGATCACCAGCCTTAAGATTCGCAAAAGAAAAACGTAATTTATTATATCTAAATAAAGCTATTTCGCCTTTTTCTAATGATTTACTCATTTTCAGCTCAATTAAAAAACCCGCTATCAAAATAGCGGGTTTTTTAATCAATTACAATCTGTAACGATTAGTGCTGTAACACCGAAATATCAGCCACTTTGGTAAACAAGTCACGAAGCTGTGCAAGCATACGTAAACGGTTTGCTTTTAGGTTAGCATCATCAGCCATTACCATTACACCATCAAAGAACGCATCTACAGGCGCACGAAGTGCAGCAAGTGCAGACAACGCAGCAGTGTAGTCTTTCGCAGCAAATAACGGCTCAACCACAGGTGTAATTTTCGCAAGTTCAGCGAACAATGCTTTTTCAGCATCTTCAACTAAGTTTGCTTCAACTACAGAGCCTTCAGGTGCAGCTTCTTTGGCAAGAATGTTGGCAACACGCTTGTTTGCAGCAGCAAGAGCAGCAGCTTCAGGCAATGCACGGAAGTGATTAACCGCATTTACACGCTTGTCAAAATCAAGTGGAGATTTTGGCGACAACGCTTGAACCGCTTGAATCACATCAACCGCAACACCTTGGTCTTCGTATTTCGCACGGTAACGACCTTCTAGGAATGCAACAGCATCCGCCAAAGTCTTATCGTGGTCTTTCAATACATCGCCATACGCAGCAAGTGCAAGTTTGATGAGATCTTCAATTGATACATCTAGCTCGTTTTCAGTCACAAGACGTAAGATACCAATTGCAGAACGACGCAGTGCAAACGGGTCTTTAGAACCTGTCGGCGCTTGACCAATACCGAAAATACCCGTCAATGTATCTAAACGGTCAGCAAGGGCAATCGTTGTACCTGTTTTGGTTTTCGGTAAAACGTCACCTGCAAATTTAGGTAAATACTGCTCACCTAAAGACTCAGCAACTTCATCATTTTCGCCTTCAAGACGTGCGTAGTAAGTCCCCGCAATACCTTGAAGTTCTGGGAATTCACCCACGAGTTCAGAGGTTAAGTCACATTTCGCAAGAAGTGCCGCTTTTTCAGCGTCGGAAGCATTTGCACCTGTAATTGGCGCGAGTGCTACAGCGAGTTTCGCAATACGTTCAGACTTGTTCCAAAGCGTGCCCAATTCTGCTTGGAAGACCATGTTTGCAAGTTTCTCTTTACGAGATGCAAGCGGTTGTTTTTGGTCTTGTAAGAAGAAGAATTCAGCATCCGACAAACGTGGACGAACCACTTTCTCGTTACCTTCAATAATTTGTGTCGGGTCTTTCGACTCAATGTTTGACACAGTAATGAAGTACGGTTGAAGTTTATTGTCGCTGTTCACTAAGCAGAAGTACTTTTGGTTGTCCTGCATGGTGGTAATCAAAGCTTCTTGCGGTACAGCAAGGAAGCGTTCTTCAAAACTTGCACGAAGCGCAACAGGCCATTCAACCAATGCTGTCACTTCATCACGAAGATCAGCAGGTACAATCGCAATGGCATTGACTTCATCAGCAAGTGCTTTGACTTGACCGTCGATGATTGCTTGACGCTCTTCAAAAGAAGCCACCACGTAAGCTGCTTTTAACTTACTTAAGTATTCGTCAGCATGCGTTAAAGTGATTGCTTCAGGTGCATGGAAACGATGACCGAAAGTTACGTTTCCTGCTTTGTGATCTTGAATGGTTGCATCAACCACATCGTTGTCTTTAAGCAATACCACCCATTTTACAGGACGTACGAATTCAGTACGGCTAGCAGCTGAACGCATACGTTTTGCAATTGGTAAGTTATCAAGCGCAGTTTGTAAAATTTGCGGTAAAAGCACGTCTAGGCTTTGACCTTTCACATCTTTTAAGTAGCATACTTTTTCGACTTTACCCGCTTGGAAAGTCGATACTTGATCTACAGTGATGCCTTGACCACGCATAAAGCCTTCTAAAGCTTTGGTTGGATTGCCTTCAGCATCAAATGCTGCTTGTTTTGCAGGGCCATCAAAACGTTTTTGCGTGTCCGCTTGCGCGCCATCAACGTTGACAATTTTTAATGCCAAACGACGTGGAGCTGCGTAGGCTTCGATAGAATCGAATGCAAGACCTGCATCTTTTAAGCCCTTTACAGTTTCAGCTTGCAGCGCATCACGTAATTTTTTTAAGCTTTTTGGTGGAAGTTCTTCACAGCCTAATTCGAACAAAACGGTATGTTTAGACATTATTTGCTCTCCTTAGATTCAACTTTTGTTTCTGCTTCAACTTGTGCTTTTAATTGCGCCAAAACTTCGTCACGCAGTGCAGGTTCTGCCATAGGGAAACCAAGTTTCGCACGTGCTGCTACATAACTTGTAGCAATCGAACGTGCCAACGTACGTACACGTAAGATATAACGCTGACGTTCAGTCACTGAAATTGCACCGCGGGCATCAAGTAAGTTAAAGCTATGAGATGCTTTGATCACTTGCTCATACGCAGGAAGTGGAAGTTCCGCTTCGATTAAACGTGTCGCTTCAGCTTCATAGAAATCGAACAGTTCGAACATCTTGTCGACTGGTGCATATTCAAAGTTATAGGTTGATTGTTCAACTTCGTTTTGATGGAACACGTCACCGTACGTTACTGTACCAAATTGACCTTTGGTCCAAACCAAATCATATACAGAATCAACACCTTGCAAGTACATGGCAAGACGCTCTAAACCATACGTGATTTCGCCTGTGACTGGGTAGCATTCAACACCGCCAACTTGTTGGAAGTAAGTAAACTGCGTTACTTCCATACCGTTGAGCCATACTTCCCAACCAAGACCCCAAGCGCCCAGTGTTGGAGATTCCCAGTTGTCTTCTACGAAACGAATGTCGTGTACAAGTGGGTCAATACCAATCGCTTTTAATGAGTCTAGGTACAACTGTTGGATGTTGTCTGGGTTTGGCTTAAGCACCACTTGGAATTGGTAGTAGTGTTGCAAGCGGTTTGGGTTTTCGCCATAACGACCATCTTTCGGACGGCGTGATGGTTGCACGTATGCAGCGTTCCAAGTTTCAGGCCCAAGCGCACGTAAGAATGTCGCAGTGTGGAATGTCCCTGCGCCCATTTCCATGTCGTAAGGTTGTAATACAACGCAGCCTTGCTCGGCCCAGTAGTTTTGTAAGGCAAGAATTAAGCCTTGGAAGGTATCAATATGCGATATGGCGCGACTCATGGTCATCCACTTAAAATTAGAGAAAAATTGCCCTTAAGTATAAGGATTTTGCTAGACAGTGGCAAAGGTTTCCACTGAAAAGCCATCGTATCGCTTGAATGTGTAATGAGCTGTAGGAATAAAAAATCAAGATTGGTAATTTTATAATGTTATGTTATAACGTTTCAAAATTTAACAAGAAAGCAATTCTGAGGAAAATAGGCAACATTTACGTATGTTGGGGTTAGTGCTTGTCGCAGGTTTAGTTACAGCTTGTGGGGGTGGGGGCTCTTCACAGCAACAAGTGCAAGATGAAGGACAGCCACAGCCCAATTTAGCTTTAGGACATTTGGCTGTCGTGAGTCAGGAGAATGAGCGTGCCGCATTATCGCTTTATGATTTAAAGCAAAATAAAACGGTCTTTAATACGGCGTTAAAGCAATTGCCTTTGGCGCTGTATAGCAGCCCAAGCTATGGTTATGCGTTATTTATGGATCGTGTGGCAGGTGAGGTGAGTTTTGTGGCAGCAGGTTCGCAGCCTAAGATTTTAGACTATCGTTTATATGGCGCAGCCCCAACGCATTACCGTCAAATGAATGGGCAAGCGGCAGTGTTTTATGATGGCAGCGAGACTCAAAGCTCTAAATTTGATGTGTTTACTGACCAAGATATTGCCCAAGGTTTAGTGGCTTCACAGCGTCTACCATATAAGCATCATGGGGTAGCAGAACCACGTGGCAATATGGTGCTCAGTAGCTATTTAGCTGAAGGGGAAACGCAGCTTAGCATGGTGAAAAGCTATGCCCAACATGGCGATCATTACCATGAAGAACAAACTTTAAGTCATGCCTGCCCAGGTCTACACGGTGCAGCATCTAATCAAAACTTTATTGCCTTTGGCTGCCAAGATGGAGTGCTGTTAGTCGAGCAACAAGGGCAACGCTTTATTGATACTAAAATTGCGACCCCAGTCCGTATTGGCACTTTACTCGGACATGAAAAAGTTAGTGATTTAGTTGCGTTAGCGTCAACACAACAAGAGCTGTTTATTGTTGATCCAGCCAACCAACAAGCCGATCTTGTGGCATGGACTGACCAACCACTAAAACGCTTAAAGCAAAGTTTTAGTAGTAGCGGAAAGTATTTTGTGATTTTGGATGATCAGGGCGGTCTATCTATTTTAGAGAGCAGCACATGGCAAGTGATGCATTACCTACCTGTATTCAGCAAAGCTACTGACTTAGCACAAACGCAATTGGCAATGCATGGTAGGCAAGATCATGTCTTTATGAATGATGCAGCAGCTAAGCAAATTATCCAGATAGATTTAACGACAGGCCAGATAGTGCAACGCATTCAGCTTGATGTTGTGCCAAAGCAAATTGCATGGTTAAAAAACTAAAGCTTATGACAAATAAAAAATGCTGCATAAAGCAGCATTTTTTATTGAGTTTTAATTTAGAAGCGACCTTTCATCCCTAAATTGACTTGGGTACGACTACTGTCACCATTCACATCTGCTAAATGACGCACATCGCTATACACATAGTATAAATTAGCCAATTGCGCTTGAATACCAAGACCGGCTTCAATAGAGCTTTCTTCATAACTTTCAGTTAGACGAATTTCTGAACCGTCGGTTAAAGACACTAAACTTAATTTATGATCAGGCGCAAATTCATGGCGATAGTTGAGTAAACCATAAACGCTCACTGGACGCTCTTTATAGTTAAAGCCATGATTCACTTGTGCACCGATACGCGCTAATACACTGCTAGTGCTGTCTGCAATGACGTTAGAATACGCATCTTGTGTATCACGATAGGTGGTATAGATATACGACAACTGGGCTTGCGGCTCAATTTTGGTTTGTTGACTTAAGTTAAAGGCACGACCTAACTCCAGCGATGTCGCACTTTGCCATGCTTCCCAAGTGAAATCAGGTTCTGCTTGCACTTCAATTGAATTTTCAATGTAATTCATCTGAGTGACCAGATCTAAATACAGATTATTGTTAAAGGTCGCTGTGTAGTAAGCACCAAAACCAAAACTATCGGTATCAATCGAACTGTTTTGATGGCCTAAACCTAATTTTAAGCGCTCGTTATCATAGGTTTTGGCGTTGGCATGAATGAAATGATTCATTAAACCAAAACGATGTTTGCTGTTGGCTTTATCAATGGCAAAGTGTTCTCCACCTAACTGATAACCCATGCTGTATTGGTTGTAGTCAAACTGTGTGTTGCCATTTTTATCAACGCTGTTGCCGAGTAAACGACCCCACGTGGTTTTATAGTTGGCATCAGGTTCATAAGGACTACCAATTCGTTGATATAGGCTGCCAATTGTACTGAGGCCTGTTTCAATGTTAGATGATAGGGTTGAAATATAATTACCAATCCCAGCACGGTAGGTGCTGTATAAATACCAGTCGCCATCATTTGGATCGGCAGGGCTATTTTGTAGTAAGTTATACTCAAAGGCATTGACTTTAATTGGACCATTGGCTAAAGCAAACTGTGCATTTGATTCGCCATCGACATCAATCACTTTAATGCCTTGTTGAGTATAGGCACCTTGTCCACCTACATTTTCAACATGAACCAAAGCATTGCCTTGCGTATTGCCTTGAATGGCAAGAACGTCGGTTATGCTCTTGTCATCACCCAATATGGTTTGAATCAGGATATTGGAATTGGCTTGACCGATATAGTCATCCGTTAAGGTTAAACGACCAAAATCACGGCCATTAGGATCAATAAATGAACCAGCGTGCCCTGTAAGTAATCCACCGACAAAACCTTGACCGCTTAAAGTTGCTTTATCTAATACATTTAAAGCTTGGTTGTTGAGTAAGCCATCAACACGTAGTGTACCTTGATCTACATTAGTTACGCCTGCAAAATCTTGGCTTTGACCAGTAATGTGCTGGGTACCTGTACCAACTTTGTTATAACCACCTTGACCAGTAAATTGGCCTGCAAAGCTGGTATCGTTGGCTGTACCTGCGGTTAGCACTGTGTTACCAGTGTAAACTGTACCGGCACTACTGCTTAAATCTTGAATTTGTGTGGCTTTGTCAGTGATTTTACTCACATCAAACACAGCATCTTCATGGGCCAAATGTACGCCTGAACTATGTTGTAGATCACCGCCTTGAGCCAAGGCTAAGCTCGCATTTTCGATGATGGTCTTACCGTTATAGGTATTTTTTCCCTCAAAAATGACCGTACCATTTTGATTGCTGCGATTAACAATATGGAAGTCGCCAGCTTGCGTCACACCTTCAGTATTGCTAAATACGCCTTTAAAACGGCTCTCAGTGCCATTGGCATCAATCTTGCCGCCTAATTCATTCATGGTGAAATCATTGGCATAGAAGCCTGATTCATTGCCATGATCTATTTGTAAAGTACCACCTTCAAAGATCGGGCGTACGTTCACGCCTAAGTCAGGCAGATAGGTAGTAGACCCATTGAGTTTGGTACTTTGATAATAGCTTTGAGCTAAATCAATATGGGTCCATGCCTCAACTGGTGGATTGACTGGGGGGGGAACTGGATTGGTAAAAGGACTTCCAAGGAGATACTTATAATCTATGACTGCATAATCTCCTGCTGCAATATCTCCAACCTTAAAGCCCATACCGATTGCATAATCGCCATATTCACCATAAACCTCACCTGACAAATAACGGTCTGGATCATGGAAAGCACCTTCTTTTTGACCATTAATTGTAGCACTCCAACCATTGAGGATTGCTGTATTGTGTTCATAGGAAGATGTAGAATGAATACCAATCATATTGCCGGTCAGTGGACCTTCAGCATATACCCAATTATTTTCATTAAAATCTGGGTTGTTAGCATCGCCACGTTTATTAATAGTCACATATCTATCACTAGAAATAGCTGGGAGCTCATAACCATCAGAATCTGGATCAATGGCTGTTAAGAATTTAACATTGGTTAGATTCTCTTTAGCAAAGATTTTTGTTTCTACTGCAATACCATGTAATGTGTTATCTACACTATATTGATTGGTAATATTGTAATACACCTTTCCATCAGTATGTGTATACTGTCCAGTCCAAGAAGCACTTTGTTGTCCTTTACTATTATCAATGACTTGATGTTGAGTAGATGAAATGGTCTCAAAATCTTTTTTGGGCTTCGCAGATAAGTTATTTTCGTTACTTTGAATTCCAGTTTCGCTAGTCGATACAGCAAAAATTTGCCACGGCCCACCAGGAGTTAGGTAGTCACGTTGTGGATAAAATAAACCATTTTCCGTAGGGTCATATAAAATCCCTAAATTATTTTGCTTACCTGAGCCAAACGTACCAATGTCACTAATGGAAACCTCTACTACACTGTTTTCCAAAACAGTACTAGCATGACTAACGCTCACTCCAAAAAGAACTAAAGTTGCTGCAACACCACTGCACATCAGTTTCTGACTTTTAGTGTGTCCCTTTGCATGTTCTGATGCAACAACATACTCCCCAGTTGCCTTATTAAAGACATTTTTAAATACCCGATTCATTGTTATTATCTCTTAAGAAGATTTGCGACATAATTAACATTTTTTGATTTTTTTGTAAATGTGACAAAACTTTAATAAAATTAAAAACATATAAAAGAATCACATAAAATTTAAACCATATGGAAATTAAGAAATATTAAGAAAATAATTATATATGTCTGTTATTTAAGGTATTTTTATTTTATAAGGCTGATGTTTGAAATCATAAATACGGTGTCTAGACTATATTTTAATGTAAAAATCCTAACTTTATGTCAGAGATAAAAACTTTAAGGCTTATACATGAAAAAGCGCTACATAGAATGTAACGCTAAGCAGGCTTACTTTTTCGAGTCGTACACAGTACGCATAGAATGAGTTGCAGAGTCATGCTGAGCATGTAAGTGTTGTTTTGGCATGACTAGCCATAATACAAGATAAACTAAAATTCCTGGAAAGGCGGCACTCATGATGGAGATGAAAATAAAGATTATACGCAATAAGTTTGCGTTCCAACCAAAACGTTCAGCAATACCACCCATCACCCCTGCAATCATATTCGAGCGCTGCGAGCGATATAAACCAACATTGGCCATTGAGTTCTCCTAAAAATATCAGCTAAATAGATGAGCTACTTATAAAATGGGGCTCATCTTATCGTCTTTAAAGTAATACTCTTAAAAAAATAGTTAATTTATGTAAGTAGGATGTCTCGAATATAAATAGTTGCATAAAATAAATGAGATACAAGATCTAGCAGACCAATCAGATCATATATATTATGAACAATCATATAACTAAGATTGGGTGCAGGATAATTCAACTTAATCGTATAGGGAAAGTTTAAGTGCGATTAAAACAGCAAAATATCACCGTGGGGTTAGCGCTATGCATGTTGACCCTAACGGCCTGTGATCTTCAATATTCAAGTGATAATCCTATAGTCGATCAAGGACTACGTGACAAAATTGCTCAGCACGTTGAAGGGCAAAGGTTACGTCAGATTGCTAGTGAGGTAGTCGCACCGGGGCGTAGCCGAGTCAGCAACAGTAAAGTACCCGAGCAAGCTCGGCCTTATATAGGGCGTTATAAAGTAGTAATGCGCTGCGATGATCCTTTTATCCATTGTAAAGAGGGCACAGCAGACTTTGTGATTAGCTTATTAGAAGATGGTAGTGCACACCGGAGTATTATTTACCTCGGCAGTATTCAGTCTGCCTCTGAAGATCAGTATCGTCAAGATCGTTGGTCATACCAACCTGAAAGCCATCAAATCATTTTGCATCGAGCCAGTGGCGTTGAGTTTTTCTATAATATTGATCGCGATGGTAATATTGTGATGGACTTAGAGAAGATTGCCAATGCGACGGCGGTGAATCGTGACTATTTTGCCAAGACCAATCGTTTTCCGACACAGGCCTATAAATTAATTAAGATTGAGTAAGCTTAAAACGAAAAAAATCCAACATTACATAAGTAATATTGAATATAAAAACTTAAATCTTTGGATTGAATGGTGGGTCGTCCGCGACTCGAACGCGGGACCAATAGATTAAAAGTCTACTGCTCTACCAACTGAGCTAACGACCCATTCAAATTTTACTGCAGGAGATCTATCTAGAAGATGGTGGGTCGTCCGCGACTCGAACGCGGGACCAATAGATTAAAAGTCTACTGCTCTACCAACTGAGCTAACGACCCATCTCAAAGATCTATCAAAATAAGTGGTGGGTCGTCCGCGACTCGAACGCGGGACCAATAGATTAAAAGTCTACTGCTCTACCAACTGAGCTAACGACCCATCTCGTTTTGATGGGTCGTATTGTAGCAAGATTTGCAGACAGCGCAAGGGAAAAATCACAAAGTTTTGCATGGTTGCTTATAAATGCAACAAATTGCGTTTTTTCTATCAAAAAACAACCAATTTAGAAGCGATATTTATACGCTTGGATATTGTGATAGATTTCCGGAGTTAAATCACAGTAGCTTTTTTGACCAGGCAACAAGACCAAAATACGCTCATTGGTTTCATTTAGATTAAAACCTTGGGTTTTTAATTTGTTTTTAAGGTATTTAAAAGTTCCTGTGGTTTCCACTTGCTCTTGTACCCGCACAAATAACGGTACTGCATAGGCTGGAAGCTCATTTTTAAAATGGCTGAGCATATCGCTTAAGTCTTGTTGATTAAGTGTAGCATTTTCGGCAAGTGTAATTGCTACCATCCCGGCACGACCGTTGGTATGTGGTACTTCAACTCCATAAACCACTGCATTGGCGATTTTAGGGTAGTCGCTGACAATGTTTTCGACTTGTGTCGTAGAAACATTTTCACCTTTCCAGCGGAAGGTATCGCCTAAACGGTCAATAAATTGAGCATGACGGAAGCCAATATCACGGACTAAATCACCGGTATTAAAATAAGCATCACCTGGTTTAAACACGTTTTGCATAATGACGGCTTTATTTTTGCTACTGTCGGTATAGCCATCAAAGGGTGAGCGACGAGTAATTTTACCAATTAAAAGACCTGTTTCGCCTTTTTTAACCCGTTTACAGTAACCATTGGCATCTAAAATCGGTTCGTTTTTGTCTTTATCAAACTCAATCACCGCATAAGGGGTAGGTGAGAAACCAACAGTATTGTCAAAGTTAAACACGTTGCTAAAGCCAACATTGCCTTCACTTGAGCCATACAGTTCTAGAACTTCTTCAACCCCAAAACGAGCTTTGAATTTGTCCCAAATGTTAGGGCGCATACCGTTGCCAATCATTTTTTTGACGCGATGATCGCGATCGAGCTCGGATTCAGGTGCATCCATTAAATAACGGCATAGTTCACCCACATAGCCAATGGCAGAGGCATCAAATTTTTTCACATCCTGCCAGAACGATGAGGTTGAATATTTACGACGAATCGCAAGGGCACCACTACTAGCAATCACGCCACACCAACACACCACAATACCTGTGGCATGATATAGCGGTAGGGTCACGTACATGACATCATCTTTATTTAAGGCTAAAACATGACCATAGGTGCCATAAGCAAGTGTCCAACGACTATTACTAAATACCACAGCTTTAGGTAAACCGGTGGTACCAGAGGTATAGATATAAAACAGTCCATCTTTACCTTGGACTTTGCCCGTAGTGGGTGGGTTAAAGCGAGCAAAGTTGTCGATCAATTGTGCTAAATTTAAATAGCCATTTGGTGCTGTACCATGTTGTACAGTTGTGGGTTGATCAGCAAACCAATGGAAGCGATCTTCATTAATTTCTAGGGCTTGACGGATGTCATCCACAGCAGCACGGCACTCTTCACCCACAATTAAAGCAATCGGTTTTACTAAATTAATGCTATGAATCAGCACTTTGCCTGTTTGTGAGGTGTTAACTAGAGCTGCTGTTACCCCAAGTTTTGCTAACCCTAAAACCGTGGCAATCAGTTCAGGGCGGTTTTCTAGCATCACTGCAATCACGTCGCCTTTACGTGCACCAAGTGATAGATAGTAATGGGCAATTTGGTTGGCCCAAGCATTGAGCTGATTATAGGTAAATTTTTGCTCTTCAAACAGTAAAGCATAGCCATGTGGATTACGTTTCACTGCTTTTTCGAAGGCAAGGCCTAGTCCCGCAGGCGTATTAGACGTCCGCAAATAAGCTTGTTTGAGACCACTAATTAAGTGTGGCACTTTGCGCATAAACTTCGGCAATTTTGCTGCAACTTCAGCAATACCAATAAGATCGCTCTGTGATTTTTGGCTCATAAGAATCCTATTTATTCGTCATCTAATCCCATGGACTAGCTGGGGTGAGTGATTAGATTTTATAACAATAACGTGCTAAAACGATTAAAAAAACCCAGCCACCGAAGTGGCTAGGTTTAGTTAAAACTTTGGCCTATGCCATGCTTTATTCGGCAGTTGGTGTCGCTTTTTTAGGTGGACGACCACGTGGACGACGTGGACGTACATTTTTATCCTTGCTGACTTTGGCTGCATCTTCAGTAGCTGCTTCATCAGTAAGCGCAGGTGTTTGAGCATCAGCTTGAGTTAAAGCAGTGATTTCAGTCACTTCTGCTTCAATCTCTACCGCAACTTGTTCTGAAAGCTCAGGCATAGGTGTGGCTTCGGTTTCAGCAACAGCGCTTACTTCAATGTTGGCTTCAGCTTGAGTTGCAAGTGGTGCATCTACTGCAGCGCTGTTCGCTACTTCAGCAACCGGTGCTGTAGGAACTTCGGCGGCCACTTCTTGCGCTTTTTTGGCTTGCTCAAACGCTTGTTCAGCAGCTTGTTTAGCCAAGCGACGACGCTCACGCGGGTCATTGGCCACACGTGCGACTGCTTTAGGTGGCGTAAGTTCTAACACTGGTGCTGGTTCTGCTTCAGGTTGTGCTTTGGCAACTGCAACATCACGAGTAACAGGCTTCTTCTCAGCTTGAACTTCAGCCGGCGCTGCACCTTTGGCGATGCTTGCTGCATATTCATCAGTGAATTTTTGCAGGGCACGGTTAAAGGTTGGTAATAAGCCAAACTGTTCAATGAGTACTGAACAATCCTCACCATAAACATGACGAATTAAGCTGCCAATGTTGTATTGCGCTAAAGTAGGTACTTCAGTGGCACGCAATTTAGGCGCTTGTGTCTGCTGTGCTTTGGCTTGGCGTTGTTCACGACGACGTTGACGCGGATCGTTGCTGGCACGTTTGACTTGCTGTTGTTGCGGTTTTTCTTCCACAGCTACAGGTGTCTCAACCACTTGTTCCACTACAGCAACTTCAGCTGGCGCTTGAACTGGTGCTTTTTCAGCTTTACGTTCACGTTGCTCATTGCGCGGTTGACGATGTGGACGTTCTTGACGTTCCGCTTTCACTGCAGCTTGTGCAGGCGCTAAAGCCACGATATCACTTTGCGCTTGGTCAACATTCACCACCAAGGCAGTTGGTGTGATGTCCTGACGCGGTACTTCAACGACCTCAACTTTAGGTTGTTTATCATTGACAACTGCGACAGCAGCAACTGGTGCAGAGGCTGGCGTATCATTTAAGACGCTTGGATCACGTTGACGTACTGGACGTTCTGGGCGTGGTTGATTGCGACGGTCACGACGTGGTACAGCTTGTTCAGCAGCTTGCGCTTCTGGCTGTGCTTGTGCTGGCTCATTGTTATGATGCTGACGACGTGAGTTGCGTTTGTTTTCACGCGCTTCTTGACGTTGCTCTTGACGCGAGATTTGTACGACTTCTTCATGTACTTGATGTACAGGCTCTGGTGTAGCAACTTGTTCGCGTGGCTCTTTATGCTTGTTGTTACGTGGTTTTTTGTTGTTGCTGTTATGGCGTGGTTTTTCTTCACGTTCTACAGGCTTGTCATCACGTTCAGTTTTAGCCACGGTTGATGGGGCTAAATAAGCATTGTTGCTTTCAACAACCGCTGCAGCAGGAGCAGGCGCAGCAGCTGTGTGATTCACTTGACCAAATTGACCACGGCTCACTGCACCACCATTGACCATTTGTTCAATTGCAGCAGCAGCATTGTTGGCGGTACGTGCTTGATCCACAGTTTTGGCTTGTTTTTGTACAAACAAGTTTTCTAACCATGCACATGGGCTAGATGCAGCAGCTTGTGGTTGTGCTGGCGCAGCAACTTGTGGCTGAGCTGGTGCATGATTGTGCTGCTGTTTAGGCGCACGTTTATTGGTTTTTTCTTGTTGTGGTGCTTGCGCAGGCGCAGGAATGTGCTCTGCTTCTTCTAAATGCCACTCAGACGATTCATAACCCAATTCTTTTTCACTGTTACGGGTTGCTTCTGTACGCTCGTAACTGGTTGGCGCAAAGCCTTCTGGGTTATATGAAATTTCGTAGTGTGGCGTTTCTAAATGCGGATGCGGTAAAACGGTTACACGTACATTTGAAGTTTGTTCTAAGTAAACTAGGCTATGACGTTTTTCGTTTAACAAGAACGCGGCAATTTCGACAGGCACTTGTACTTGAACTTCACCATGACGTTCACGCAGTGCAATCTCTTCCACTTTACGCATGATGGACAGTGATAAAGAACGTAAGTCACGTACCATACCAGTGCCATGACAGCGTGGGCAGACATAACCTGTTGCTTCTTCTAAAGATGGACGTAAGCGTTGACGGCTCATTTCCATTAAACCAAAACGTGACAATTGACCAAATTGAATACGTGCGCGGTCGCTTTGCGTCGCTTCGCGTAATTTGGCTTCCACCATACGCTGGTTACGGTCTTTGGTCATGTCGATAAAATCGATCACCACTAAACCGCCAATATCACGTAAACGAAGTTGGCGCGCGATTTCTTCAGCGGCTTCTAAGTTGGTATTTAGTGCAGTTTCTTCTACATCATGACCACGGGTTGATTTCGCTGAGTTAATGTCAATGGACACTAAAGCTTCAGTTTGATCAATCACGATTGAACCGCCTGAAGGCAATTTCACTTCACGTTCATAAGCCGTTTGAATTTGGCTTTCGACACCAAAATGCGCAAATAAAGGCTCATTTAAAGTATAAGTTTTCAGCTTATCTAACTGACGTGGCATCACCGCTTTCACAAAGTTATACGCTTCGTTATAGGCTTGTTCTGAGTCAATTAAGATTTCAGCGACATCATCACGTAGATAGTCACGAATGGCACGTGTTACCACGCCCGCTTCTTGATGCACTAACATCGGAGATGGACCTGAACTTGATGTGCTTTGAATTTGCGCCCAAAGATCCATTAAGTGTTGAAGGTCGAGTTGTAACTCTTCTTGTGAGCGACCAATACCCGCAGTACGTACAATCACACTCATACCGCGTGGAATGTTTAAGGCTGCCAACATTTCTTTGAGTTCTTCACGCACTGCACCCGAAATTTGACGGCTAATACCGCCACCTTTTGGATTGTTTGGCATTAAAACTAAATAACGACCTGCAAGCGAAATAAAGGTCGACAGTGCAGCACCTTTATTACCACGTTCTTCTTTTTCCACTTGCACTAAAAGTTCAGTGCCTTCAGTGATCAATTCACGAATGTTGGTGGTTTGACGCGGGTCAGCTTGGTAATAAGAATTGGCAATTTCGCGCATCGACAAAAAGCCCTGACGCTGTGCACCATATTCAACAAAGACAGCTTCAAGTGATGGCTCAACGCGAGTCACGTGACCTTTGTAGATATTGGATTTTTTCTGCTCACGGGTACGGTTTTCTAAATCAAAATCGTAAAGACGCTGACCAGTGACAAGTGCAACGCGAATTTCTTCAGCATGTGTTGCATTAATCAACATACGTTTCATGGGTGTAACACCTTATAGTGATACACAGCATAAGGTCGCGACTTGCTTAAAAAACATCACGGATCAATGCTTAGATTTGTTCTAAGCTTTTTTAACCTGCCAAATGGGTTGGCTAAGGTGTATGATTCTCGTATTGATGGTTAAGCAATACGGCTTCAATCTTTAAACGATTAAAGTCAACCTGCGTGTTTCACTGGCGGACATGCGGTGCATTGGATGAGTAACTTTCACTGTCACATTGCTCGAAGAGCATCCCTCTCTTTTAGATAGAATGTCTTGATACGGAATGAACGTCGTATCTTTACAAATTGTGCAGATCCAATGCATCAAACGCTGTAGCCTGAAATAGTGCAGGGGCGACGAATCTGATGTGTATCAGTTTACGTTTAAAAACCAACCTAAGGTTGGCGACATATTTTTTCGGGCAAACTGATTTCTGTACCGAGGTACAAATTAACGCAACAGTTTGCAGGTTTTGCCGATATAATAAGCCCTCGGCGTTGGCATATTCTTTTGGGACCTTTCCGAGCTAATTGAGTGATTCATTTAATTGAACAAAGCCTAAAAACAGGTTTTTGTTTAAATTCCGACTCAGTTACGGTGGTTTCCGTGCGCTGACTATATCAAACCTTGCATCATCTGCCTATGGGCTAAACTGATCTTTCTTGTGAAAAGAATAGCCTAACCGAACATTTTTTATTCAATTTTAGTATTTTTTTAGGTCATAGTAACTGTATGAATTCTACCCAACAATGGCAAGCTGTCACTTGGTTCGAAGTTGATGAACATCAATTGGATCAGCGTATTGATAATTTTTTATTTAGCCGTTTAAAGGGCGTACCCAAAAGCCGTATCTATCGTTTGATTCGTGAAGGGCAAGTGCGCGTCAATAAAAAACGTATTAAAGCAGAAACTAAACTTAAAATTGGCGATCAAATTCGCGTGGCGCCGATTCGTTTTGAGCAAAAAGAAGAAGCTGCTGTTTCAGATAAAGTGGCGCAAGGCTTGTTGGCCCGCGTTGTGTATGAAGATGAAGGCCTCATGGTTGTCAATAAACCTGCAGGGATTGCAGTCCATGGTGGTAGCGGTGTGGCCTATGGCTTAATTGAAGGCTTGCGTGCAGCGAGTGGTAAAAAATACCTAGAATTGATTCATCGTATTGACCGTGATACCTCAGGTTTGGTGATGATTTCTAAAAAACGCAGTGTGTTAAAAACCTTGCAAGATATGCTGCGCGAACACAAAATCCAAAAGACCTATGCGGCTGTGGTTAAAGGTAAAGTAGCTTTAGATAAGCAACTAATTGACCAGCCTCTACACCGTTATGAACTACCAAATGGCGAACGTCGCGTGCGTGTCTCTAAAGAAGGTAAAGAGTCAAAAACCCAGTGGAATGTACAAGAACGCTTTATGCATGCCACTTTGGTGTATGCATCACCATTATCGGGTCGTACTCATCAGATTCGTGTGCATGGTTTAAGTATTGGTCATCCGCTGGTAGGCGATGAAAAGTATGGGCATGAAACTGAATACAAAGGGCCTAAGCCACGCCGTTTGTGCTTACATGCGATGCGTCTTGAGATTCCAGGCTATCCTGTGATTGAAGCGCCATTGCCTGAAGATATGCAAAGCACTGTAGCGCAGTTACGTGCGCAAAAAGCTGATAAAGTAGTGACCTTTGTCGAAGATGATGAATAAGCATAAGCTTATTTAAATCCATGCTCTCCCTGAATAAGCTGAATTTAGGACAGAGTGAAGCAGTCTAATACTGAATCAAATAAAGGAACGCAATGAAAAAACCAGTAGAACTGATTATCTTTGATTGGGATGGTACATTATTTGATTCAGTGGGGCAGATTGTAGCCAGTCTACAATTTGCCGCCCAAAAGTTTAATCAACCTTTAACTTTTGATGCTGCTAAAAGCATTATTGGTTTAGGTTTACCGGAAGTGGCACAGACCCTGTTTCCACATGTACCTGAACTACATGCTGATATTTTGCAAAGTTACTCGGAGCATTATGTTGCCAACTCTAAAGGCGATGCTTGGTTTAGTGGTGTGGCTGAAATGTTACAAGCATTAAAAGCACAAGGGGTACAACTGGCTGTAGCTACAGGTAAAAGTCGTAAAGGTTTAGACCGCGTATTAAAGCAAACTCAAAGTGAAGATGTGTTTGTAGTGACTCGTGCAGCGAGCGAAACCAAATCGAAACCAGATCCCCTCATGCTTAAAGAAATTTTAGCCGTTACGGGTGTTCAAGCTGAGCAGGCCATCATGGTTGGTGACAGCAGCTATGATTTACATATGGCCGCTCACCTTGCTATGCCAAGCGTAGGGGTAAGTTATGGTGTACATTCGGTCGAGCTATTACAGCAATTTAAACCGCTGTATATTGCTGCAGATGTTCAGGCATTACAGCAGTTTTTGTTAAACCAAGTTACACAAGTTGAAGTCGCTTAAGGGCTGAATATGTTAAAAAGGAGGACAGACTATGAGCCTTTTTAGCTTTATTGAATACCATCCTGAGCTTCATTTGATTTAACGGCATGGCTGCAATAATTTTCACTCAGCAGCAGCTTTGCCAAGCTCAAGCCCCATAGCGCGATTTTTTTTATTATCTTTTAGTCGTAGATGTAGGTTTTTTTTAAATTGATCGCTTTTGTTGTAGCAATTTTTGTATAGAGAAAAGTAGCCTATTTGTATTAGGTTATTAATTTTTCTTAAAATTATAAAAATGCTTTATAGGCTTTAACTATTGTAAAAAATAAAATAAGTATTGGCATAAAGGCGCTAGATTGTCGATTCTAAATAGGTTTATACCTATATCCATCGCAAAAATTCAGCACTTTCACTGTACAAGCACGCTTGAGTGAGCATAGTTTGAGCTGAGATTTTCTGCATGGTATACGTCCAATTTTTGCAGTTTAAGGAAACATTGATGTCGAATTCTGCTGTTGTTGAATCAGTTGCTCAAGCGCTGCGTGATGCAGAAGTTAATCAAGCTGCGATCGCACCGATCCGTCCACAATTAGGCGGTGAAACTGCTGATGTAGATATTGCTTACGCAGTTCAAGAAATCAATACCAAACGTGCGTTGGCTGAAGGCCGCCGTTTAGTGGGTCGTAAGATTGGTTTAACCTCAAAAGTTGTGCAAGCACAGCTCGGTGTAGATCAACCTGACTTTGGTATGTTATTTGCCGATATGGCGTATGGCGATGGTGAAGCGATTCCTGCGGGTCTATTGATTCAGCCAAAAGTTGAAGCAGAAATCGCATTAGTTCTTAAAGCAGATTTAACCCAAGAAAAACACACTTATGCCGACATTATCAGCGCGACTGATTATGCACTTCCTGCGGTAGAAGTGGTGGATAGCCGTATCGAAAACTGGAAAATCTCATTGATTGATACTGTAGCCGATAACGCCTCATCTGCAGCATTTGTTTTAGGTTCTCGTCCTGTAAAACTGGATAACCTTGATCTTGTTAATTGCAAGATGGTGATGACTCGCGCTGACGAAGTGGTTTCTCAAGGTGTTGGTAAAGCGTGTCTTGCAAACCCACTTAATGCTGCGGTTTGGCTTGCAGATGAAATGGTACGTCGTGGTCGTCCATTACTTGCAGGTGATATCGTATTAACAGGTGCGCTTGGTCCTATGGTTGTAGCGAACCCAGGTGATGAATTCAAAGTTGAAATTGAAGGCTTTGGTTCAGTAACTGCTGCTTTTGCTGCTGAATAAATCGAAATTTAGAGAGTACATTCATGAAAAAGATTAAATGTGCAATGATCGGTCCAGGTAACATTGGTACAGATTTGCTTTATAAATTACAACGCAGCGAATGGTTAGAGCCAGTGTGGATGGTAGGTATTGACCCTACTTCTGAAGGCCTTGCACGCGCAGCGAAAATGGGTTTAAAAACCACTGCTGAAGGTGTTGATGGTCTTCTTCCTCACGTGCTTGAAGATGACATCAAAATTGCTTTCGATGCAACATCTGCATACGTACACGCTGAAAACAGCCGCAAGTTAAACGAACTTGGCGTACTGATGATTGACTTAACGCCTGCAGCGATTGGTCCATTCTGCGTACCACCAGTAAACTTAGAAGCATTGCTTGCAGCTGGCGAAGTGCCAAACGTCAACATGGTAACCTGTGGCGGTCAAGCAACAATTCCTATGGTTGCTGCAGTATCTCGCGTTCAACCTGTTGAATACGGCGAAATCATTGCAACTGTATCGACTAAATCTGTTGGTCCTGGTACACGTAAAAACATTGATGAATTTACTCGTACAACTGCGGGTGCAATTGAGAAAGTGGGTGGCGCGAAACAAGGTAAAGCGATCATCATCATTAACCCTGCTGAGCCACCACTAATGATGCGTGACACGGTTCATTGCTTAGTTGAAGGTGAACCAGATCAAGCGGCGATCACTGAATCAGTACACGCAATGATTAAAGAAGTTCAAAAATATGTACCTGGTTACAAACTTGTAAATGGTCCTATTTTTGATGGTAACCGTGTTTCTATCTTCTTAGAAGTAGAAGGTTTGGGTGACTTCTTACCAAAATACGCGGGTAACCTCGACATTATGACAGCAGCAGCTGCACGTACTGCAGAAATGTTTGCTGAACACGTTTTTAACACTGCCGAAGCTTAAGGGAATACCACAATGTCTAAGATTATTGTTCATGATATGACTTTACGTGATGGTATGCACCCACAGCGCCATCAAACCACTGTTGAGCAAATGATTGCCATTTCAACAGCACTTGATGATGCAGGCGTACCTTTAATTGAAGTGACTCACGGTGACGGCCTTGGTGGTTCATCAGTAAACTATGGTTTTGCTGCTGCAACTGACGAAGAATACCTATCTGCTGTTGTGCCACGTATGAAGAATGCAAAAGTTTCTGCACTTCTTCTTCCTGGTATTGGTACGGTTGACCATTTAAAAATGGCACACGAAATTGGTGTATCAACCATTCGTGTTGCAACGCACTGTACTGAAGCGGATTGTTCTGAACAGCACATCACTGCTGCACGTAAGTTAGAAATGGACACAGTGGGCTTCTTAATGCTTGCTCACATGGCAACTCCTGAGCGTCTTTTAGAAGAAGCGAAGAAGATGGTGTCTTACGGTGCAAACTGTATCTATGTGACTGACTCTGCAGGTTACATGCTTCCGCAAGATGTAATTGATCGCGTTGGTCACTTACGTCAACATTTGGATCCAAGCATCGAACTTGGTTTCCACGGTCACCATAACTTAGGTATGGGTGTTTCTAACACTGTTGCTGCTGTTCAAGCAGGTGCGGTACGTGTTGACTTGGCATCTGCGGGTCTTGGTGCTGGTGCGGGTAACACGCCACTTGAATTGTTCATCGCGGTTGCAAATCGTATGGGTATGGACACTGGCGTTGACTTGTTCAAAGTACAAGACGTGGCTGAAGACCTTGTGATTCCAATGATGCACAACCCAATTCGTGCAGACCGTGATGCAGCGACTTTAGGTTATGCGGGTGTTTACTCGTCATTCCTATTGTTTGCTAAACGTGCTGAAGCGAAATATGGCGTATCTGCGCGTGAAATCTTAATGGAACTTGGTCGCCGTGGTACGGTTGGCGGTCAAGAAGACATGATCGAAGATTTGGCATTAACCATGGCAAAAGCACGTGAATTGCAAGCTTAAGGCTTAAAGTTCATAAAAAAAGCACCCAATTGGGTGCTTTTTTGTGCGCAAATATTTGATTTATAGATAAAATATATGTTTTTAGATGTTTTATATATTATAAGCGTATATTATTAGTGAGCATGCATTTTTTATTTAAACTTAAAAACAATTAATTTTTTAGAATTAATAAATGTTAAAAAATAAAAGTAAAAAAAGATTAAATACAACAAGGCTTTATTTTGATTAAATGGAAAAAAATTAAAAATGAGTTATTGGTAAAAGCTCTAATTTATTCAATTTGCTTAACAATACGACGGTATAGCAGAAAATAAGATTAAGACTCTAGTCGGATTTTTTTATTGCAGTGATTTTTGCATGATGAGCGCAAGCCAGCATCATCTAGACTTAAGGAATGTAGCCATGCGTCGCCAATTATTAAGCACAGCCATCTGTGCCGCTACACTAGCATTAGGGACAACTGCAACTCACGCGGATTTTATTGACGATAGCCAAGTTCAGCTTAAGTTTAAAAATTTTTATTTAGACCGTCAAATTGCAGATCAACCACAAAATAACTGGGGATCTTGGTCACAGGGTGTGACTTTAGATGCGAAGTCGGGTTATCACGATATTGGTGGTGGCGTACACGTCGGTGCAGACCTTTTAGTACAACATGCCTTTAAATTGAATGGTCGTGATAAAAATCCAGATTGGATTTTGCCGCATGATGGCAAAGAGTCAAAGGATCAATTTGGTAAAATTGGTGCGACCTTAAAGGCCAAAGTGTCACAAACCGAATTAAAAGTAGGTGAGTTACTGCCAGTATCACCAGTATTGGTCTTCGACCCATCACGTCAATTGCTGACCACCTATAATGGTGCATGGTTAGAATCTAAAGATCTATTGGATGATACTAAATTTACTGTAGCCTATATTGATAGCATCAATAATCGTTATGACAACCAGTTCCGTGATTTAACCAAATTTGCCCCGCCTCAATTTGACAATGGTGCAGCAGCAGATGGGATGTGGATCGCTGGGGTCGATCATCAATTAACTAAAGAAGTGGGGCTAAGCTATTGGTATGCAGATGTGCAAGACATCTATCAACAGCATTATGTCGGTTTAAACTACAACACCACATTAGGCGAAAAAACCAAACTGACTAGCCATGCGCGTTATTTTGATAATTCAGAATCAGGTGACAAGTTATATGGCAAGATTGATAACCAAGCGCTATCTTTAGGTGCCAAAATCAATCACGGTTCACATACATTTGGCTTAGGTTACCAACAAATGATGGGGGATAGTTCATTCCCAACATTGGGTGGTTGGGTACCACAGCCGTATTTAGTTAACTGGGGCGTTGCCACGTTTACAGCTGCTAACGAAAAATCAGTAGGTTTAACTTATGGCTATGATTTTTCTAAATTGGGTGTACAAGGTTTAAATGCCACTGCGGTATATATGATGGGCTTTGACGCTGATACAGCGGGCAAAAAAGATCAAGATTCACAAGAGTTGAATGCAATTGTGAATTACACTGTACCTGAAGGTAAACTCAAAGGTTTAGGTGTACAAGCCATGTATATTGATGCTGATTTTGATTATAAATCAGACTTACAGGAATATCGTGTGGCAACTACCTATACACATAAATTCTAAATTAAGCTTAAAAAGAGCAGTCTAAGCTGCTCTTTTTTATGTATAAATATTTTCAATTAAAATACCTGAATAAAAATAAGGCTTTAATTGAAGTTAAATACCTTATAAAACAATAGTTTAAATTATCGTTTTTTTATACGATTTGATCGTAAATTTATATCAGTTTTAGGCCAATGAACAGGTAATATGGAAGGGTTAAACCAGTCATACACTGAATAAAATCACTGAGGTTGGGGCAACCCGCCACAGTTTTACGCGATACGAGGAATAAGTATGAGCACTGTACAAATCCCTGAATACACCACTGATGCATTCTTTGGTTTAGAAGACAAATGGATTGAAACTGCTGAAGGCGAGCTTACCCATTACCACGAAATTGGTGAAGGTACACCAATTTTATTCTTACACGGTTCAGGTACTGGTGTATCTGCTGCGGCAAACTGGTGGTTAAACCTACCTGCAATTGGTGAACAAGCACGTTGTATCGCTATTGATACGATTGGTTATGGTCAAACTGTCGTTGCACCAGGTACAGAATATGGGATCCGTGCATGGGTAGATCACGCAGTACGTACTTTAGATGCGTTAGGCATTGAAAAAACGTGGTTAGTGGGTAACTCATTGGGTGGCTGGTTAGCTTTCCAAATGGCGCTTGACTATCCAGAGCGTATTTTAGGTATCGTTTCTATGGGTACTGGCGGTGCAAAACAAACAGCTGCACTAAAAGCACACGCAAACCCAGTATTAACAGAAGAAGGGATCAAAAAAACCCTTTCTATGTTTGTAGTGAACAAAGACTTGATCACTGACGAACTTGTAAAAGTACGTTTTGCTTCTGCTGCAAACGACTATGCATCAAACCGTTTGATGGATGTGGTTGGCGCACGTGACCGCGATCGTTTTGAATTCCCGCTTGATTTTGAAAAAATGAAAGACATTACTGTACCAGTATTGTTGATTCACGGTACGCAAGACGTGGTGATCCCGGTATCTCGTACTTGGGATATTTTAAACATTGTGCCAAATGCTGATGCGCATATCTTCAGCCAATGTGGTCACTGGTCACAAGTTGAAAAAGCTGAAGAATTCAACACTGTGATTAAAAACTACCTTGCAGTACATGGTGTAAAATAAGCCATATTAAAAAAGGATGACTTTAGGTCATCCTTTTTTTTGATTTAATCACCAAACTGATGATATTAAATGAATCTTATTCTCATATATAATTGATCAATTTGTTTAAATGCTGTGTAAAGCAGCGCTAAATCTTATTAGACTTAAGTTGTAGTTGGGGGTAAAAAAGCCTATTGCGCTCAGCTTGAAACATTTTCTTATGATTTTTTTTTCATTCAACACACTGACATACTATAAAATCGATCTTAGACTTAAGTCTATATTGTTTATAATTTAGGCGAAATTGCCCGTAAAAAAGCACCATCATTTATTGATAAAATAATGGTGCCCTTGATCTGACTGGTGAGTCGTAAAAAATTATTCTGTGTCGCGGCTAAAGCCCAAATAAAATACTCGGGTTAAAAGTTCCATAAACTTAGAAACCGCTATAGATGAACTGTTTTTACGGTAGCTAACATACAAGTCTAGATGCGGTAGCTCTACATCTAAAGGGCGAATCACCGTATTGCTCATCGTGAGCGGTGCAATGTAGCCCGGTAAAATGGTGCAACCTAAACCCATACCAATGGAGTTGATATTAAACAGAATATTGTCAGCTTTTTGCACAATATTTAGTTCAATATTATTGGCCTTGGCAAAATCTAAAATTAAGTTATGCAGTGTTTGTGACTGTTCTGCGGAAGGAATGATAAAATCTATACCATTCAATGCTTTAACAGGGATGCGCTCGTATTTTGCCAGCGGGTGGTCTTTCGGTAAAATAAAGATGAGAGGCTCACGCAACACAAATTGACTTTCAATTTCATCACTTTGTAGGCTTTGGCGAGTAAAAGTGATATCTAATTCACCTTTTTTAATCGCTTTACTCTGATCTGAGTTATTCATACTCAGCAATTCAATCTTCAGATCAGAATTTTGCACCCGTAAGTTAGGTAGTACATAAGGGAAGATTTTCATCTCAGCTACAGGTACAAAACCAATGCGTAACATTTGCTGTTTGGCTTGTGACACTTGGCGCGCCATCGCCACTGCCTTGTCTGCTTGAGCTAGCGTCAAACGGGCTTGTTCTAAGAACACAGCACCTTCTTCCGTGAGTTCAACCTTACGCTTAGTACGGTGTAATAACTTGACACCCACATCTTCTTCTAAGTCTTTAATTTGCTGACTTAATGAAGGTTGTGCTGTGAAAAGTTTTAAAGCCGCTTTACTGAAGTTAAGTTCTTCAGCCACGGTAATAAAATATCGAAGGTGTCGTAATTCCATATCACCAGTCCCAAAGAGTAATCCAAAAAATGTCTTACTATGATTTCTGTTTAGTATAATCTATAAACAACTATTAGGTGAAGATGATTCTACCATTTAGAAAATAAATGCTTAGTGTAAGTATATGAGTGTTTCTGGCGCGAGGATGATTTATTTAATAATTCTTAAAATCTCTTAATTGAAACAAAAAAAATATTTCACTAAGAGTGCTCAAAAAACGATTATCGTCGCAAGTTGAGTCTATTACTTTTTGTGCCGTTACCGGACACAGGAGAACTTTTCATGAGTGGAAAAATTGATGTGCGCGAAATCGACGCTCTAGTCGATGCACAAAATGGTCGTGTTACGCCATCTATCTATACTGATCCAGACATCTATGAATTAGAACTCGAACGTGTGTTCGGTCGTACATGGTTGTTCTTATGTCACGAAAGCCAAATTCCAAAGGCGGGTGACTTCTTCAATACCTATATGGGTGAAGATCCAATTATTGTGGCACGTCAAAAAGACGGCTCAATCAAAGCATTCTTAAACCAATGCCGTCACCGTTCTATGCGTGTGAGCTTTGCAGACTGTGGTAACACACGTGCATTCACTTGCCCATACCACGGCTGGTCTTACGGTATTGATGGTTCTTTAAAAGATATCCCGCTTGAAGAGCGTGCATTCCCACATGGTGCTTGTAAAGAGCAATGGGGTCTAGTTGAAGTGAACCGTGTTGAGTCTTACAAAGGCTTAATCTTTGGTTGCTGGGATGAGAGCACACCTGATCTTCTTGATTACATGGGTGATATCGCTTGGTACTTAGATGGCGTAGTTGATCGTCGTCCAGGTGGTACTGAAATCATCGGTGGTGTACACAAGTGGGAAATCGAATGTAACTGGAAGTTTGCGGCTGAACAGTTCGCATCTGACCAATACCATGCATTATTCTCTCACGCATCTGCGATTCAAGTCCTTGGCGCAAAACCAGATGACGAAGCATCTAAAAAACTAGGTGCTGCGCAAACTGCACGTCCTGTATGGGAAACTGCCAAAGATGCACTTCAATACGGTTCACGTGGTCACGGTTCAGGTTTCTTCTTTACAGAAAAACCAGATGCAAACGTATGGGTTGATGGTGAAGTAGCCAACTACTTCCGTGAAACTTACGAAGAAGTAAAAGAACGTTTAGGTGAAGTACGTGCATTGCGTCTTGCAGGTCACAACACCATGTTCCCAACCATGTCTTGGTTGAACGGTACTGCAACACTTCGCGTATGGCACCCACGTGGTCCAAATAAAACTGAAGTTTGGGCATTCTGTATTGCAGATGCTGAAGCATCGCAAGAAGTAAAAGAAGCATTTGAACGTTCTGCGACACGTGCTTTTGGTCCTGCTGGTTTCCTAGAGCAAGATGACTCTGAGAACTGGATTGAAATCCAAAAAGTTTTACGTGGTTATAAAGCGCGTCAAAACAAACTCATTATGGAAATGGGTAAAGGCAACGAAAAAGTACGTGAAGATGGTATCCCAGGTATCACTAACTATATTTTCTCTGAAACAGCAGCACGTGGTATGTACCGCCGCTGGGCAGATTTATTAATCCATGAAAAATGGGAAGACGTGGAAAAAGCAGCTGACGAATACGAGAAGGAGCTTATGAAATGAGTCAAATCAGCTTAGAACTTCATCACCAAATTAGTCAGTTCCTCTATCGTGAAGCAAAATTGCTTGACGATTGGAAATTCCGCGACTGGTTAGATACGTTAGCTGAAGACATTTCTTATACGCTACGTACCACGCCAAACGCTCAAACGCGTGACCGTCGTCGTTCGGTTGAACCGCCTACAACTTGGGTGTTCAACGATACGAAAGATCTTTTAGAACGTCGTGTTGCTCGTCTTGAAACAGGTATGGCTTGGGCTGAAGAGCCTCCATCACGTACCACACATATGGTATCAAACGTGATTGTTGAGCCGACTGAAGTAGAAGGCGAATACGATGTGTACGTGACTTATCTTCTATATCGTACGCAAAAAGAGAAAGACGTTGTCATTTATTGCGGTAAACGTCATGACAAGATCCGTAAAGTTGAAGGCGGCTTAGGCTTCCAAATCTTCAACCGTAAGATCACGCTTGACCAAGTTACCTATAACTCACATAACCTGAGTGTGTTCTTCTAATGAATAAGATTTTTGTTTGCCAAGTTGACGAGTTAGACGAAGGCGAAGCGCTAAAAGTAGATTGCGGCGTAAATGGTATTGAAGCACTTGCTGTATTTAACAACGGTGGCGAATTCTTCGCGATGAATGATAAATGCAGCCACGGTAACGCTTCTATGTCTGAAGGTTACCTAGAAGATGATGGCACTGTTGAATGCCCATTACATTCAGCACGTTTTTGTTTAAAAACAGGTCAAGCATTATGTCTACCTGCAACTGATCCAATCCAAACTTTCCCAGTGATTGTTGAAGATGGTCAATTGTTCGTAGAAATGGCAGGAGAGTAAGCATGGGTTGGCTACAAGGTGAAGTTGCACTGATCACAGGTGGTGGTTCAGGTTTAGGCTGGGCATTGGTTGAGCGTTTTATTGAGGAAGGTGCACAGGTTGCAGTTCTTCAGCGCTCAAAAGAAAAAGTCGCAGCTTTAAATGAGCACTTTGGTGGTAAGGTTCTTGCAATTGAAGGTGATGTAGCCAACTATGCCGATAACGTTCGTGCTGTTCAAGCGACAGTAGAGCGTTTTGGCAAACTCGATTGTTTTGTGGGTAATGCGGGTATTTGGGATCACTACGCGGATATCGTGAATACTTCAGGTGAGCAACTTGAAAAAGCGTTTGATGAAATCATGGGCATTAACACCAAGTCGTTAATCCTTGGTGCGAAGGCTGCGCTTGATGCATTGATCGCTTCTGAAGGTTCTATCATATTTACTTTGTCTAATTCAGCATTGTACTCAGCTGGCGGAGGCCCTGTATATACAGCGTCTAAGCATGCTGGTGTCGGTATTATGAAAGAATTAGCCTATGAGCTTGCGCCTAAAGTACGAGTGAACGCGGTTGCACCGTCAGGTATGAATGTCAATATCAAAGGTGCAGCATCACTTGGTCAAGAAAATCTTGGTCTGCTTGATGCACGTGATCCTGAGAAAATTGCCCGTGGTATGCCACTGAACTTCTTACCAGAACCAGAAGATATGACGGGTTCATATGTGTTATTAGCATCTCGTGCCAATAACCGCCCGCTCACTGGTGTATTAATTAATGCAGAATGCGGTTTGGGTATTCGTGGTTTACGTCAACCACGTGCTGGTTTCTTTGACGAGATCTAATATTCAACGAACTTCCCTTGGCAGCCTTTTGGCTGCCTTCCGTTTAGGAGTCTTACATGGCCGTTAAACTTATTTGTGCATCGCACAGTCCTTTAATGGAATTTGCTTCACCGCAAGAAAAATATAAAGAAGAAAAAGTGCGCGAAACTTTTGCCAAGCTTGCAAAAGAAGTTGAAGACTATAATCCAACCTTAATCATTACCTTTGGTCCTGATCACTTTAATGGCTTCTTCTACGATTTGATGCCAAGTTTCTGTGTGGGTATTCGTGCCAAAGCAGCAGGTGACTGGGATTATGGTAAAGACAACGACCATATTAATGTTCCTGAAGAAACAGCTATCAATCTCGTCCGTCGTGTATTAGATGAAGGTGTTGATGTTGCGTATTCATATCGCATGCAAGCCGATCACGGTGTAACACAACCATTACATTTCTTATGTGGTGGTGAGCTTGATCGTTACCCAACGATTCCAGTATTTATTAATGGCGCTGCAGCACCAATGCCAACCACGAAGCGTACCATTGCTTTAGGTCGTGCTGTAGGTCAATTTATCAAATCTTTAAACCTTGAAAACGAACGCGTTCTTGTTTTGGGTACAGGCGGTTTGTCACATGATCCACCTACACCGCAAATGGGTGCTGTACCACCAGAAGTGGAAGAGTTCTTAATTGCGGGTCGTAACCCAACCCCTGAAGCACGTAATGCACGTCAAGGTAAAATCATTGCTGTGGGTCAAAAATTAGCTGCTGGTGACAAATCTGTTGCTGTGCCATTAAACCCAGAGTGGGATCGTGCTTTACTTGAAACCTTCAAGAAAGCTGATTTTGCCGCGATGGAAGCGATGACAGAAGCTGAAATCCGTCGTGATGGTGGTCGTGGTGGTCAAGAAGTTCGTTCATGGATGGCTGCATTTGCTGCATTACATGAAGTGGGCGAATATGAAATGACTGCACACTGCTACGAAGACATTAGCGAGTGGATTGCAGGCTTTGGTATCGTATCTGCAGAATTGAAATAAGGAAAAGCACATGAGCGTTGAAACCATCGTTATTGTTGGTGCTGGTCAAGCCGGTGCTAGCGCAATTTTAGAACTTCGTGCTAATAAATACGAAGGTAAAATCATCTTAGTGGGCGATGAAACTCATCTTCCTTATGAGCGTCCACCGCTATCTAAAGATGTAATTCTAAAACCTGAAGAGACTAAAATCGAAATCTTGTCAGAAGAAAAACTGGCAGAGCTTGGTGTTGAAGTCATTCGTGGCAATGGCGTGGTTAAAATTAATAGCGACGCGAAAACTGCTGAACTTAAAAATGGCGATGTGATTGCATTTGACAAGTTATTACTTGCCACTGGCGGTGCAGCACGTCGTTTGCCAAACTTTGATGCGCTCGGCAAGCACGTTTACACGCTGCGTAATCTTGAAGATTCACAAGCCCTTGTTCCTGTATTACAAAAAGGTCAACGTATCATCTTAATTGGTGGTGGTGTCATTGGCCTTGAGCTTGCATCATCTGCACGTTACAAAGAGTGTGACGTCACAGTGATCGAAATGGGTCCAATGGTGATGGGTCGTTCATCACCACGCGTGTTAAGCGAATTCTTACTTGCACAGCAACAACTTGCAGGTGTAGATGTTCGTTTGTCGACTTCAATCGCTGACTGCAAATTAGATGGCGAAGAAATCGTAGTGACTTTAGCAGATGGCGAAGAGTTACGTGCAGATGCTGTAGTTTACGGTATTGGTATTGTGCCAAATGCGCAACTTGCAGTTGAAGCAGGTTTGGACGTTGATTTTGCCATTAAAGTCAATGAAAACTGCCAGACTTCACATCCTGACATTTATGCAGCAGGTGATGTTGCAACTCAGCTTCGTGACTGTGGTAACCACCGCCGTGTTGAAACGTGGGAAAATGCCAACCTTCAAGCAGGCCTCTTTGCACGTCATGTGATGGGTGTTGAGCATCCTGCAGTTAATCCTGCATGGTTCTGGACTGATCAGTTGAATATCAACTATCAGTTTGTTGGTGATATGGCCGCTGCTGAATGGCAAGTTCGTGGTGAAATCAATCCTGAGCTACGTGAGCAATCATCATTTGTATTGTTTGGTGTAACGGATGGCATCATTGTGGGTGGTATTACAGTCAATGCTGCCAAAGAAATGCGTCACTTGAAAAAGCTGATTAGCAAAAATGCCGCTTTTGAAGCAGACAAATATTTGGATCTTAGCCAAGATCTTCGTAAATTGGTGAAGTAACTTTGTTGTTATAAATCGTTTACAAAAGGGCAGACCTTGGGCAACCTAGGTCTGCTTTTTTATGCCTGTTTTATTTTCTGTCGAGGCATGACCATGCTATGCGTTAGTGTATATGGCAATGTCCGATTTTGATTTGCATGACTGTTGAGCTGATATGAATTCAAATTCCTCGCCCATGATCGTTACCGCTAGTATTTATGCCTTATTGGTACTTATTTGGGCGACCACACCTTTAGCCATTGTCTGGAGTGTGGCAGAAGTACATCCAATGTGGGTGCTGATTATTCGCTATTTTGGCGCATGTGTGATTGCCTTGGCTCTGCTTGGCATCATGCGCAATCCTTTACCATTTGATCGTACTTCGCTTAAAAGCTATGTGGCAGGCAGCCTCAATTTAATTGGTGCACAGCTGTTTATTTACTTGGCGGCCAATTACTTAACTTCCGGTTTAATGGCGCTGATTTTTGGTTTTTCACCACTGATAGCCGGTCTTATTGGACATGTAATCTTAAAAACCCATAAATTGGTGTGGCTGCAATGGCTGGGGATGGCAATTGCGGTGGCAGGCTTGAGTTTTGTCTTTGCAGATTCTGCCGATAGTAAAGTTAACCCGTGGGGGGTGGTATTCATGCTGATTAGTATGCTGTCCTACATTAGCTCGATCTTTTGGGTGAAACAAATTAATGCACCACTTAAACCCATGTCACAGGCCACTGGTTCATTGTTGGTGTCTGCGTTTGGGTCATTACTGTTGATTCCATTTATTTGGCAGCATTTTCCAACTCAAATGCCAAGTGTGCAAGCATGGTTGGGCTTTGGCTTTACCATGATCATGTCATCTATTGTGGCAATGTTGTGTTATTTCTGGCTCATTCGTCGTTTAAGTGCATCAACAGTATCTTTAAGTAACGTAATGACCCCGATCATTGCTTTGATTCTCGGCGCAACTTTGAATCATGAACATATTAGCTCACATGCCTTTATAGGTGTGTCTGTTGTGATGTGCGGTATTGTGCTGTATTTCTTTAAAGAATGGCGTGAACAATATCTAAAACGCTAAGCTGATGTGCTTTTTTGCTCTAGCAACAAAAACACTCACTAAATTTTAAAAAAGTTTAGTTAAGATAAATCAAGCGCAGTATTTTAAAGCAGCATTTTTTCGCTGTTTGATGCAAAAAGTGTGGCACTATGGCAAAGTGCACTCAATATGCAATAAAAGCCAAACTTCGTTCGCCTAAACCATGCTTAGAACTTGGATGACATGAAACAAGATTTACAACAACATCATTTCCAATTGCCGACGCTTTCTTGTTGGACGCACACTTGGCGTCAACCGACGTCAAATTATTTACACTCAGATCATCACGATGGTCAGGTGTTTTTTAATCCAGGCAATGCGCCTGAGGCACCAAGCCGTGGCAGTTTGGTCAAATGGCTGTTACGTCGTAAGCGAACAACTTGGAAAGTGGATTATTCAGCCGAGCTAGAACAACGGCTTGCGCCGGGTCGGGTCGTGCCGCATGAACGCCCACATGCTCACCTAGATGACTGGCAAGTTTGGTTTATTGGTCATGCCACCGCCTTAATTCAAATAGGTCCTTATAACTTCTTAACCGATCCGATTTGGGCTGAGTTTGCCGGTCCTCAGCAGGGCCGTGGACCTAAACGTGCCTGTCCTGCGGGAATTGCTTTAGACGAGCTTCCACCCATTGATGCTGTGCTAATCAGCCATAACCATTATGACCATATGGATTTAGCCACCTTAACGTGGCTACATGAAAAGTTTGCGATGCCGATTTTTACCGGTTTAGGCAATGCTAGCTATTTACCTAAAGAGTTTGATGTGGTTGAGTTGGATTGGTGGGAATGGCAAGAATTTGGTGATTTTAAAATTGTCTTTACCCCAGCACAGCATGCCTCTGGACGTGGCTTACGCGATTATAATCGCGCACTTTGGGGGGGCTTTGTGATTAAGCATGGGGTGGACTATTGCTTTTTTGCAGGGGATACAGGTTATTCCAATCATTTTAAAACCATTCATCAGCGTCTAGGTCCACCACGCGTGGCATTACTGCCTGTCAATTGCTATGAAGAAAAAGATGTCTTACGTTACTTACATTTAAGCCCTGAGGATGCCTTTCAGGCACATAAGGATTTACATTCTAAATGTTCAGTGGCGGTGCGTTATCGTACTTTCCAAATTAATCGAGAGGGACGGGAACAGCCTGAACATGAATTGCATAAAGTCATGCAAAAAACCTCAAAATTTATTAATCCGTTTTATTGTTTGCATGAAGGTAAAAAAATTATCGTGTAAAAAAAACCGCCATACTGGCGGTTTTTTTAAAGCTGACTCTAAGTCTTAGAGTAAACCAGGATTGCCTTGCGCAGGGTCTGTAGCACGTGCTGCTTGTGCATCTGCAACTGTCATGCCTAGTGCTTTTGCAACGCCTTCACCATACGCTGGGTCACATAAGAAACAGTTGCGAATATGACGATATTTAATAAAGTCTAAAGCGTCGCCCATCGCGGCAGCTGTATTATTAAATAAGGCTTGTTTTTGCTCATCATTCATCAGGTTGAATAACGCGCGTGGTTGGCTAAAGTAATCATTATCGTCTTCACGATAATCCCAAAAATCAGCATCGCCTGTGATTTTCAGTGGTGGTTCTTTATATTGCGGTTGTTCTTGCCATTGGCTAAAGCTGTTTGGTTCATAGTGCGGTAGGGCACCATAGTTACCATCCATACGGCCTTGACCATCACGGCGGTTAGAATGTACAGGGCAACGTGCTGCATTAACCGGAATCTGCGCATGATTAACGCCAACACGGTAGCGTGCAGCATCGGCATAGTTAAATAAACGTGCTTGTAACATACGGTCAGGTGAGAAGCTGATGCCTGGAACTAAGTTACTCGGCGCAAATGCCGCTTGCTCAACGTCTTGGAAGTAGTTTTCAGGATTACGATTGAGCTCGAACTCACCCACTTCAATCAGTGGATAATCACCTTTAGGCCAAACTTTGGTTAAATCAAATGGGTGGTAAGGTACTTTTTCCGCATCAGTCTCTGGCATGATTTGCACATACATGGTCCATTTTGGAAAATCCCCACGTTCAATTGCGTCAAATAAGTCAGTTTGTGAACTTTCACGATCTTTGGCAATAAGTGCTTCAGCCTCGGCATCAGTTAGGTTTTTAATACCTTGTTGAGTACGCATGTGGAATTTGACCCAAAAGCGTTCATTGTTGGCATTAATAAAACTAAAGGTATGACTACCAAAACCATGCATATGACGGTAACCATCTGGAATACCACGATCAGACATCACAATAGTGACTTGATGTAGAGCTTCAGGCAGTAAAGTCCAAAAATCCCAGTTGTTGGTGGCACTGCGTTTATTGGTTTTCGGGTCGCGTTTTACCGCTTTGTTTAAATCTGGGAATTTACGTGCATCGCGTAAGAAGAAGACAGGGGTGTTGTTTCCGACTAAATCCCAGTTGCCTTCTTCGGTATAAAACTTCATCGCGAAGCCACGGATATCACGTTCAGCATCTGCTGCACCGCGTTCCCCTGCGACTGTAGAGAAACGTACAAAGATCTCAGTTTTTTTGCCGATTTCTGAGAATAATTTAGCGCGGGTATATTGGCTAATGTCGTGAGTGACCGTGAAAGTACCAAATGCACCTGAACCTTTGGCATGCATACGACGCTCAGGAATGACTTCACGGACAAAATTAGCCAGCTTTTCATTGAGCCATAAATCTTGGGCTAAAAGTGGGCCACGTGGCCCTGCGGTCATACTATTTTGGTTGTCGACTACAGGTGCACCTGCGTCAGTCGTTAAATGGGTCACAGGACATTTTTTTATGTCGTTGCTCATGATGTTGCTCCCTTTTTATTGTCATGGGATTTAAAAAAATCAGAGAAATATAAAGATCAATAACAGCTTAACGCCGATAGACATTAACTCTTTTGTTAACTGATTTTAAAGGGTCGATGTGACAGATTAAGGTCACAGTTTTAGTGTATAAAGTCGTATTGAGGACTGTTTTTCTCAGCCTATTGCTTAATTTTATCGCAAAATCCCAGTTTTTCCCAATGGGATATTTGATTTTGATCAAGTGGTTAATTCGATGATTTAAATTTTTGATTATTAAGCATTTATAAATAGTATATCTATAAATAATATGTTTGAATAAGCAGAAACCAAACAAAGACGCCTCAGTTTTTTTATTTTCTGCTTGAAATTTAAACTTAAAGCTGCAATATAACGCTTTACTATTAACTTTATCTCAATGAGGATATGCAATGGCTAAGAAAAAACAGCCTGAAGTGATTGTGCATAATTTTGTGGCAAAACATATGCATGAAGTTAACAAAAGCCAAGTATTTGTAGACCGTAAAAAGAATGCCAAACGCGGTTATAGCAAATACAAAAAAGGGGGATACTCAAATGAATATCTCCCTTTTTTATGCGCGGCTTAAACGCTGACTAAACGATTGGTTTTAACCATATCGGATAAACCATGGGTTTTAAAATAATATTCAACCCAGCTTTTGACCATAAGTGGATTATTCATTTTTAAGACTTTGTCGAGTAAAGCTTCAGCATCGCTCATGGGAACATGACAAATAGCTTTACGTACACGCAAAATATTACTTGAACTCATCGACAGTGTATTAAAACCCATTGCCATTAACAAAACTGCTGACAGTGGATCACCGGCCATTTCACCGCATAAGCTGATGGGTTTATCGTATTTATGACATTCTTTAACTAAGCGGCTTAAAGCACGTAATACCGAAGGATGGAAGTGTGAATAGACGTTGGCCACGCGCGGATTATTACGATCAACTGCGAGTAAATATTGGGTTAAGTCATTGGATCCTACAGAGAAGAAATCCACCAGTTCTGCAAATTCTTCAATTTGTAATAAGACGCTTGGTACTTCGACCATAATGCCAATTTTAGGTTTTTGAATTTTGACCTGTTCTTCTTCTTGTACCGCATGCCAATCACGATCAAGCAAATACAAGGCTTCTTCGACTTCGCTGACGCTGGTGATCATCGGTAATAAAATATGCAGATTGTTCAAACCAATACTGGCTTTGAGCATCGCGCGAATTTGCGCAGAAAAAATTTCGGGATGATCAAGCGTAAAGCGAATACCACGCCAACCCAATGCTGAGTTTTCTTCTTCAATAGTGAAATAAGGTAAGTCTTTATCAGCACCAATATCTAAGGTACGCATCACCACGGGTTTATTGGCAAAGTGACTGAGTTGCTGGCGGTAAATGGTACGCTGTTCTTCTTCACCGGGGAAGCGATCACGCAGCATAAACGGAATTTCAGAGCGATATAAGCCTACGCCTTTAGCACCGCGCTGTACTCCACGCACCACATCAATCATTAGGCCCGTATTCACAAACAGCTTGACTGCTACACCATCTGGTGTGATGGCATCGCGGGTTTCGTATTGACGTAAGTCTTTAGCAATTTGCTCTTCTTCTTTTTGAATCTCTTTATAACGCGCACGTAAACGCCGTGGCGGATTAATAAATACTCGCCCTTGATGGGCATCAACAATCATCTCGACATCATCAAGACTATTAATCGGCAGTTCAGTGACACCCACCACTGTTGGAATACCGAGCGCACGCGCTACAATCACCATATGCGAGTTCATCGCGCCTTCAGTGGTGACAATGGCAGCAATTTTATCTACTGGTAGTTCTACCAATGCGGCTGTAGAAATCTCTTCGCCAATTAAAATACTTTCATCGGTCAGTTCACGGTGGCTGGCATCGGCCTCTTGTAAAAAGGCCAAAATACGCCGCCCTAAATCTTTAAGATCTGAAACCCGTTCGCGTAAATACTCATCTTCCATTTGTGCAAATAAAGCGGTATGTTTTTCAATCACTAAACGCACCGCACCTTGTGCCCAATTGCCATCGCGAATTTCGTCTTTAATTTCCGCAGGCAAGGCGTTTTCATCCAGCATACGTAAAAACACACTAAACAAAGCGCGCTCTTCTGCCATTAAAGCATCTTGCATTTTGTCATCGAGTGACTGGATTTCACTACGTACTGCGGCTACAGCATGATCGAGTAAGGCCAATTCTTCACTAATATCATCGGCTTCACGATCCGGTACCGCAGCTAAATCAGCAGGCGGATACAAGATAATGGCACGGCCCAAAGCAATACCGCCTGAGCCTGCAACCCCTTGGAAGGTTTTATAGGCAGGTAAGTTATTGGGTTTACGAAACACATCAATATTACCCACGGCATGTGCATGGGCAATCACGCCTGAGAGCTGGGCGCAAAGTGTCACTAAAAAAGATTCTGCTGCTTCACTAAAATCTTGTTTTTCTTTATTTTGCACCACCAGTACGCCCATAACCTTACGGCGATACATGACAGGTACGCCTAAAAATGAGCTATACAGTTCTTCACCGGTTTCTGGCAAATACAGAAAACGCTCGTGGCTGGGCGCATCATCTAAATTGACAATTTCTTCACGTTGTCCGACTAAACCAATTAAACCCTCACTGGTTTGCAGGGAAACATGACCTACCGATTCAGACTTTAAGCCCTTAGAGGCCATCAGCACATAGCGTTGATTGCGTTCATCTAATAAATAGATCGAACAGACATCGACATGCATGGCTTCAGCGACTTGATTGACCATAATATCTAAAGATTCATGCAAACTGGTGGACGCATTGATCTCTTGTACAATGCGTCTTAAGGTATCCAGTTGCATATTCGACATAAAGGCCACTCCCAATCCTAAGGGGTTAAATTTCAATTTTATTTATAACAAGACTGGCATAAAAAATCTGCACCCATGACAGATTTTTTTAAGGTTTGGCAACAGGCAACTGCTGACACAGTTCCACCATCGCTTTACGGTATACGTCACGTTTGAAGTTGACAACTTGACCAAGCGGATACCAGTAACTGACCCATTGCCATTGATCAAATTCAGGTGGATCGGAAAGATTCAACTGAATATTTTGTACAGGCGCGGTCAGCTTAAGCAAAAACCACTTCTGTTTTTGACCAATACATACGGGGTCTGAATCCGTTCGGATATACCGATGTGGCAAACGATAACGCAGCCAACCTTTCGTTTGCGCTATTATCTGGACGTGTTCGGGCAGTAAGCCAACTTCTTCTCTTAGCTCACGATAAAGTGCTTGCTCCGGGGTTTCTCCAAATTGGATACCACCTTGTGGAAATTGCCATGCATTGTGACCAATGCGTTTTGCCCATAAAACTTGTCCAGAATCGTTTGCCAAAATGATCCCGACATTGGGTCGGAAACCTTCAGAGTCGATCATTTGGCTACCTAAAATATGTGTAATTTATCTCTTTGCCTTCGGGGATTGTTATTTCTTTGTCCAACACGAAAAAAGCAAAGTTTAAAAATATTAAAACTGCTATGATCTTAACGAATTTCTATCGACTAGCCGAGATAGATTTACATTTTTTTTCTTAAATTTCAGCTTTTACGAGTATTTTCATGAAATTGGCACTGTTTGATCTCGACCATACCTTATTGAATACCGATTCAGACCATTCTTGGGGTGAATTTTTAGTAAATGAAGGCTTGGTTGATCCAGTACGTCACCGTGCCATGAATGATAAGTTTTATGACGACTATAAAGCTGGTCAACTTGATCCGATTGCCTATAACGAATTTGTGTTTGAGTTTTTAACCCAGCATGACCATGCTTATTTAACTGAACTGCATGAATTATTTATGCAAAAAGTCATTCGTGCACAAATGCGTCCTGAAGGTTTTAAAGCCATTCAAGCCCATAAAGAGGCAGGTCATCAGTTGGTAGGCATTACCGCAACTTCAGACTTTATTACTGCGCCCATCTTCCGTGAATTTGGCATTACTGAAATCATTGCCACCAATGCAGAAGTCATGGATGGTAAATACACAGGTAAAGTGATTAATACGCCGTGCTATCAACAAGGCAAACTTACTCGTCTAGATCAATGGTTACAAGGACGTGATGTGACTGAATCTTGGGCCTACTCAGATTCGATTAATGACCGCTTCTTACTTGAATATGCCGATCATGCCATTGCTGTGAATCCTGATGACCGTTTAGAAACGCTTGCTAAACAACAAGGCTGGGATGTTCAAGACTGGTCAATTTAAGCTGATTTGGATGCAAATAAAAGCACTCATGATGAGTGCTTTTTTACATTTTTCTACCGATCAAAACAAAAAATTGCGTATTCTAAGCTGAGACAGATCAATAAAAATAAGGAGAAAAACATGAATCACGTCCGCCCACGCATGACCCATTTATTTGAGCAATTAGGATTAGATAGTTCAGAAGAGGGTATCGCTTTATTTATTAGCACCCATCAACTCAATGCCCATACCAAAATTACCCAAGCGGATTATTGGAGCGAAGCGCAGCGCCAATTTTTAGCTGAAAAAATCAAATCTGATGGTGAATGGGCCATTATTGTAGATCAACTGAATGAATCCTTACATGAAGATTCTCTAACCAAATAATCGATCGAAGATGAGTTCTACCTGCTTAGGATTGAAGTGGGTAGAGCATCTGTCTATTGCCTCATCAATGCACATCTAACACAGCCTTAGCATCAAGATGATGTGAGCGCTCATCTGTTGTTGATGGTTTAAGCTGTGTAAAAAGTTACGGATAACAACAAAATAAAAAATAAGGAGAAAAAATGGGTACTTTAGCAATCATCATCTCATTGGTATTACTGATGTTTTTTGCCTATCGAGGTATTTCAGTGTTGATTTTGGCCCCGATTATGGCAGCCGTTGCCATCGTCCTCTCGGGTGACATGGTCTACATGATGCCGCAGTATACTGAAACATTTATGGCGGCTTTGGGCGGCTATATTTTAAAATTCTTTCCTATTTTTTTGTTAGGTGCTTTATTTGGACAACTGATGGTGGATTCAGGTTCCGCCTCGAGTATTTCAAACTGGATCATGCAAAAATTAGGTCATAAACGCGCCATTTTGACGGTTGTGTTAGCCTGTGGTGTATTAACTTATGGCGGGGTGTCACTTTTTGTGGTGGCGTTTGCAATTTATCCAATTGCGAAATCTATGTTTCAAGCGGCCAATATTCCCAAGCGCTTAATTCCTGGGGCGATTGCGTTAGGCTCATTTACCTTTACCATGACCGCACTACCGGGTTCACCTTCCATTCAAAATGCGATTCCAATTCCATTTTTTGCCACCAATGTATTTGCCGCGCCGGGTATAGGCATTATTTCTGGCTTGATTATGTTTGCTTTAGGTTGTATGTGGTTACAAAGCCGTGCCAATAAAGCACGTAAAAACGGCGAAGGCTATGGCATTGATACCCAAGAAGCAGAAAAGTTAGAAAATGGTGTGAGTTCACAAGGTGAAATGCCGGTATTTTTGGCATTTTTACCTTTACTGCTCGTAATTGGCGTCAATGCTGTATTCACCTATCTAATTTTTCCAAATATGGACTTTAGTTCATTGCAACAACTTTATCCGAAATTAGAACCAACTAAACAAACTGGTTTATGGGCTTTAGTGATTGCCTTAGTGGTGGCCTGTTTAAGCTTAATTTTATTACGTTTAGGTAAATGGAATAACCTGAAGGAAACGGTAAATAAAGGCGCTTTGGGTTCAATGTTACCTATTTTTAATACAGCGTCTGAGGTGGGTTATGGGGCAGTGATTGCGTCTTTGGCAGGTTTTATCATCATTCGCGACATGGTGCTCAATGTATCGAGTAATCCATTGATTTCAGAAGCGATTGCCATGAATGTTTTGGCAGGGATTACTGGTTCTTCTTCAGGGGGGATGTCGATTGCATTATCGACTTTAGGGGCTGATTACTTGGCAATGGCAAATGCCGCGGGTATTAATCCTGAATTACTACACCGTATTGCCGCTTTGGCTGCAGGCTGTTTGGATACTTTACCTCATTCAGGTGCAGTGATTACTTTATTGTCAATTTGTGGCATGACTCACAAACAATCTTATGCCAATGTAGCCATGTGCACGGTATTGATTCCAATGGTTTCTTTAACGGTGGCCATTACTTTGGGGACATTGTTTGGTTCATTTTAAATAAGCGCCTTAGAGGCGCTTTTCTTGGTTTAGCTTTTGCGTCGCCACAGCGTGACTTCACTTAAACTGTGTTGGAATTTGCGTGCAGTTTCACGAATGACAAATTCCACATGCTGTGGTGCTTCAATTAAATCAAAATGCGGACTAAGCAAGGCTTTGAGTCCATCTAGCGTGGTAAAATTTTCTGCATCCTGTTTAAAGCCACCAATCCATTCGCTACGTTCGGTATGCTCCGTGAGCCAGGTATAAGGCGAGGTTAACATCAATACACCGCCCACATTTAAACGTTGATGGACTGTTGTTAAGAACGCTTTAGGATGATGCAGACGATCAATTAAGTTGGCCGCTAAAATAAAATCGTAACCGCTAAATTGGGGCTTTAAGTTACAGGCATCGCCTTGGAAAAAGGCGACTTTATCTGCCACTTGATCTAAACCCAAATGATGGAGTTGGCAAGATTTATGTTCCACTAAATCGCCTTCTAAGCAGATGCTATAGTGCAACGTTTGTTGCTTGGCTAATTGTACGCCGTGTTGAATAAAGCGTGCCGAAAAATCAATGCCGGTGACCTGATCAAAATAATGTGCCAGTTCGAAGCTGGCCCGTCCAGTGGCACAGCCTAAATCTAGGGCTTGAGCTTTGTTAAGTTCAGGTAGTTTTTGCATGGCCAGTTGTACTAAGGTTTTCGCAAAATTAGCCACGCCAAAATATTCTGGGCCGTATTGGAACTCTAAGTATTCGGCTGCAAGCTTATCGGTTTCATAATGCGATTGAATAGGATTGAGCTCTTGTTCAGCCATGACATAACGAAAACCGGCATGTTGGAAAAAATGTCGTCTAAAGGCATAACGTGCGGAATGTAAAATTTCATTACCACTAGAGATCCATGAACCGCCTTTTATCAGATTATGTTGACCATCAAAAGTTGGGGTGGTGAAATCATCATAAATTGGATGGACCTGAAAACCATCAAAAGGGTAGATGGGTGTTTCAGTCCATTGCCAGACATTACCTTGCACATCGTAGAAATCGCCATGCGCAAACTGATGGACAGGGCATGCAGAGGCTGCCAGTTTGAGTTGCAAATTGGCCTGTTGTTGAATCTGTTCTGGGCTTAAGCCCGTGCTTTGATAAAGGGCATACCACTCATCTTCACTGGGTAAGCGAATTTTTTGTGCGGTAAGTTGACTTTTCCAATTACAAAATGCTTTAGCTTCATGAAAGTTGACTTCTACTGGCCAGTCCCAAGGCATAGGCACCATTTCGGTCATCAAACGCAACTGCCAACCTTGTGCAGACTGTTGCCAAAAGGTGGGATGTTTGACCTGTGAGAATTTAAGCCACTCGCGCCCTTCATCTGTCCACAGCTCGGTTTGTGTATAACCATCATCCTCAACAAATGCCAAAAACTCTTGGTTACTCACCAAATAGCGACTGGCACTAAATGCTGCAACTTGCGCTTTATGAATGCCATATTCATTATCCCAACCATAATACGGGTTGGCTTGGGTCTTGTATAAACAGATGTCGCTGGCAGCGACAGGCAACAAGGTATTTTGCGGTGCGCTATGTTGCTGAGTAAAAGCACGCCAAGCAGAATGGGGTTGGACATAATCTAGTTTTTGCTGCCGAATTAAAACAGAGGAAGTTTCCAAATGAATGCGTTCATGCTCAATGCCCATCAGAATCGGCCAACATGGATGTTGCCAATTGACCGGTGTTTGCATAGCAATACGATCAATGACTTCAAGTACGATCTGTTTAACTTGTTGCCGATACGCATGTACTGCAGCAATACTGGGCCAATCATAATGACGATGATCCAAATCATCCCAACTCATTTCATCTACCCCTACAGCAAACAGTGATTCAAAGTGTGGATGAACGCGTTCGGTAATCAATTTGGCTAATAATAATTTATTGATAAAAAAGCTTGCGCTATGACCATAATAAAAAATTAATGGATGACGCAAAGGAATAGCTTTTTCATAAAAGCCCTCTGGTTTTAAACAATCGAATAAGGACTCATAACAGGCAAAGGTTTCTAAAAAATAGTCACGAATATCTTGGCGTAATTGTTCAGGGTCGGATTGTTGTAAATTGGGAGAGAAATGAAGTTCAGTCGCTCGCTCTAAAACGCGTTGGTGCATACACTGCTCCGCTTGTTATTATTAAAAAAGACCAGCCGAGGCTGATCTTTTTAATGTACGCGAAGTTATTTTTGTTGTGTGTAAACAAATTTTAATTGCTGTGATGAGGCGACATGAGATTTACCAAAGCTTGTGCAGCTTTTGATTGGCTACGTCCCGGATGCCATACCATACCCAATTGGCGGTGCATTTCTAAATTAATATCGAGTTGTTGCAGTTCTTCACTAACCATTGTTTTAGGCAAGACTGACCAACCTAGACCAATAGAGACCAACATCCGAATAGACTCAAGTGGATTGTTGCTCATAGTGACTTTAGGCTTGACCCCTTGCTTTTCAAATTCCGCTAAAGTGATTTGCGAGGTATAGGTTTGTGCAGCAGGTAATAAACTTGGGTAGGCAATTAGATCTTGCAAGCTTAGATCACGTTGACTGGCTAATGGATGAAAAGGTGCAGCCACGAACACCAAAGGATCATTCCAGATCGTCACATATTTTAAACGACTGTCTAATTGCGGCGGTAGCGTTAAAAAAGCCAGCTCTAAATCGCCTGCGAGCACTTGTTCATGGGCTTGCTCTGAATCTACAAAACGTACATCTAAACGTACATTTGGATAATCTTGCGCATAACGACGTAAATGATGCGGCAAATGATGCAAGCCAATATGATGACTAGTGCCCAGCTTTAACTTACCTTGCACTTCGTTTTGTTCGTGACTTAAAGTATGGTGAATATCACCTAGTTCATTGAGCCAGTTTTTAACTTTGGGCAATAGCGAGTGTGCTGCATGGGTCGCTTGTACACCACGTCCAGCAGATTCAAATAGCTTAACGCCAAAGTGTTCTTCTAAACTATGAATACGTTTTGTCACAGCGGGTTGGGTAATAAACAGCTGATCAGCTGCCATCGAAATTGAACCCGTTTCCATCACTTTGACAAAGGCTTCAAAGGCTGCAAGATTCATAAGCGCTTATCCATAAAGTTTTTTTATGCTTATTTCATTATTTATAAGTTTTTATGTTTAAGCAAAGAAAAAATGCACAATTTGCGTCAAAATATGATCACTTGACTCACTATTTAGTCATGGTTTTATCTATTGGTAAAATTGCTACAAAAAAAGGCCACTAAAATCAGTGACCTTTTACGGAGCAGTTAGTTTTTTATGCATCTTGCATGGCTTGATTTTTTTTATCCCATACCCGCTCATGGAAGAAGTAAGCGACAGCTTGAATGGTGGGTTCTAAAATACTTAAGGTCATTGCCATCCAAATACTGCCTGTGACAAAGTAGCCCACTAACATCGCAACTGTAATGTGCATGATGTAGTAGCTTAAGGTCTTTTTAAACATACGTTGGTTTTGGTCAACAAAGTTTTGAATATGTGCCATGTTGCTGCTCCTCAAAATGCTATTCATGTGCCGATAAGTAAATCATAAGCATTCTCATTTAATTTGTAAAAGCGAATATATTTTTAATGTTAATAGGAAAATTAGATGATAAGTTGCACGAGATGAATAGGGATTAACCTATTAAAAAAAGTTTTTAAATTAATAAAAATGATAAATTAGATTTATGGTATTAGCCGTTTATAATCCATAATTAATGAAAGAATTTACCCAGTCCAGTGGAGCAAATCGACATGGCAGGCGAAACCCAACAAGCAAAAACATTGTATGACAAATTATGGGATGACCATCTAGTAAAACAACGAGATGATGGCTCCAGCTTACTGTATATCGACCGTCATTTATTGCATGAAGTGACTTCTCCACAAGCCTTTGAAGGCTTGCAATTGGCGGGTCGTAAGCCTTGGCGTTTAAGTGCCAATGTAGCAACACCAGACCATAACGTACCAACCTCTAAAAAAGAGCGCGCTGAAGGTATTTCGGGTATTGAAGATGATACTTCACGTATCCAAGTGCAAACTTTAGATGACAACTGTAAAACCTTTGATGTGGTGCAGTTTGATATTAATGATGTGCGTCAAGGGATTGCGCATGTAGTTGGACCTGAGCAAGGTTTAACTTTGCCAGGTATGACAGTGGTGTGTGGTGACTCACATACAGCAACCCATGGTGCATTTGGCTGTTTGGCACATGGTATTGGGACATCGGAAGTTGAGCATGTCTTAGCAACCCAATGCTTAGTGCAAAAGAAAATGAAAAACATGTTGGTACGTGTTGACGGAAAATTGGGTCAAGGCGTTACACCAAAAGATGTGGTATTAGCCATCATTGGCAAGATTGGTACTGCTGGCGGTACCGGTCATGCGATTGAATTTGGTGGTCAAGTGTTCCGCGATATGTCGATCGAAGGCCGTATGACAGTTTGTAACATGGCCATTGAAGGCGGTGCCCGTGTGGGTATGGTCGCTGTCGATGAAAAAACCATTGAATATGTAAAAGATCGTCCATATGCGCCAAAAGGTGAGCAATGGGATCAAGCTGTAGCATACTGGAATACCTTGCATTCTGATGAAGGCGCGCACTTTGATACCGTAGTTGTGCTTCAAGGTGAAGAGATTGAGCCACAAGTGTCTTGGGGTACTTCACCTGAAATGGTCATTCCTGTGACTCAAGCGGTACCAACTTTAGAACAAGCCAAAGATGATGTACAGCGTAATGACTGGACCCGTGCTTACCAATATATGGGCTTAACCGCAGGTCAGGCTTTGGCTGATATTCAATTAGACCGCGTGTTTATTGGTTCGTGTACCAACTCACGTATTGAAGATATCCGTGCGGCGGCTGAAGTTGCCAAAGGCAAAAAAGTGGCGCCAAGCATTAAACAAGCGATGGTGGTACCAGGTTCTGGTTTAGTCAAAGCACAGGCAGAAGCGGAAGGCTTAGACAAAATCTTAATCGAAGCAGGTTTTGAATGGCGTGAGCCGGGTTGCTCAATGTGTTTAGCGATGAATGCAGACAAATTACAGCCGGGCGAACATTGTGCATCGACTTCAAACCGTAACTTTGAAGGTCGTCAAGGTAATGGTGGTCGTACCCACTTGGTGAGCCCAGCAATGGCAGCAGCAGCAGCGATTGCAGGTCACTTTGTTGATGTACGTTCATTCTAATAGGAGCAAACAACATGAAAAAATATACCGTTGAACAAGGTATCGTTGCACCATTAGACCGTGCCAATGTCGATACAGATTTAATTATTCCAAAACAGTTTTTAAAATCAATTAAGCGTACTGGTTTTGGTGCTAACCTTTTTGATGAACTTCGTTATTTGGATGAAGGTTATTTAGGTCAAGACAACTCAAAACGCCCGATTAACCCAGACTTTGAATTAAACAAAGCGCGTTATCAAGGTGCATCAATCTTGATTTCACGTGCCAATTTTGGTTGTGGTTCGAGCCGTGAGCATGCGCCGTGGGCATTGGAAGAATACGGTTTCCGTACTGTGATTGCACCAAGTTATGCGGACATTTTCTTTAATAACAGCTTTAAAAATGGCATGTTACCTGTGATCTTGTCTGAAGAGATTGTGGATCAGTTATTTAAAGAATGCTTTGCAAATGAAGGTTATCAGTTAACCATCGATTTAGAAGCACAAGAAGTGCGTACACCGAGTGGAGAAAGCTTTAGATTTGAAGTCGATCCATTCCGTAAGCACTGCTTATTAAACGGTTTAGATGATATTGGTTTAACTTTACAAGCAAGCGATGACATTCGTGCTTATGAAGAAAAAACCAAAGCAGCACGTCCTTGGGTATTTAACGAAATTCGTGGCTAAAGCCATAGCTTCGATTGTGAAGTCTTGCTAACATTTTGTTCAAATTTCATTGGCATTCGGTAGCAAGATGAAAAAAACATGCTTTAGCGGTTTGGTACTGAGCGCAATCATGCTACTCAGTGCCTGCCAATTGGTCGATACTGCACAAATTAAACATGTGCCTGAAACAAAAGCGACGCAAAACAATGCGTTAATTTATTGTACAGGCACCAGTAATTGTGAATTTGAACGTTTTAATGCGATTCAAATTGTGGATAGCGATAAACATAAAGTTTATCGTGAAGCCATACAGGCAAAAATTTTGCGTTTGCAACAAAGCCATTTAGGTAAAAACAACGCTTTATATTTGTCAGTACCAGCAGGTTCGCATGAATTGGTGTTACGTTTCTATCCAGTGTCTAAAGACCGAGCAGAAAAGTTGCATTTAATTCATAGATTTAAGGCCAAAACGTCTTATACCTTGCAGATGTATCGTAAACGGAATACCACACGGAGTACCAGTTTACTCAAAGCCTCGGTTCCTGACCCTTTGTGTGTTGATTTAAAGCAAGAGCAAAAGACCATTCGTCGTTTTTGCAAACCCTATGATGCTATAACTAGCGTGGGTGAGTTTGTAGAACAAAAACTTTAATTGGACTAAATTTTTTAGTCATGTATCAATGGAATATCTCATGTCAAAACATATTTTGATTTTAGCTGGTGACGGCATTGGCCCTGAAATTGTAAAAGCTGCTGAACAGGTCTTAACGTCTGTGAATGACAAATTCAATCTGGGTTTGACGTGGGAACAAGGTTTATTAGGCGGTGCCGCGATTGATGCGCACGGTGCACCATATCCAGACGTGACTTCTGAACAAGCCAAACGTGCAGATGCAATTTTACTTGGTGCAGTAGGCGGTCCACAATGGGATACCATTGAACGCTCAATCCGTCCTGAACGTGGTTTATTAAAATTACGTTCTGAGTTAAATCTATTCGCGAATTTACGTCCTGCAATCTTGTATCCGCAGTTGGCGGGTGCTTCAAGCTTAAAGCCTGAAATTGTAGCGGGTCTTGATATTTTAATTGTTCGTGAATTAACAGGTGGTATTTACTTCGGTCAACCACGCGGTATCCGTGAACTCGAAAACGGCGAAAAACAAGGCTTTAACACCGACGTTTATGCGGAATCTGAAATCAAACGTATTGCCAAAGTGGCCTTTGAAATGGCAAAACTTCGTGGCGGCAAAGTATGTTCAGTCGATAAAGCCAACGTGCTTGAAGTGACTGAGCTTTGGAAACAAACCGTAACTCAATTGCATGCTGAGCAATATCCAGAGATCAATTTGTCACATATGTATGTCGACAACGCAGCAATGCAGTTGGTACGTGCGCCAAAACAATTTGACGTATTGGTGACAGGTAACTTATTTGGCGATATCTTATCTGATGAAGCTGCCATGTTGACAGGCTCTATTGGGATGTTGCCATCTGCATCTTTAGATGAAAATGGTAAAGGTATGTATGAACCTTGCCATGGTTCAGCACCAGATATCGCAGGTCAAAACATTGCCAATCCACTGGCAACAATTTTATCTGTTGCTATGATGCTACGTTATACTTTCCGTGAAGAAGCGGCAGCCAAAGCTATTGAAGATGCGGTAGGCAACGTATTGGATCAAGGTTTACGTACAGCGGATATTATGTCTGAAGGCATGAATAAAGTCGGTACGATCGAGATGGGTCAAGCTGTAGTGGCTGCATTAAACTAATTTGCATCAAACGTGCTTTAAAAACGCAGCTTAAGGCTGCGTTTTTTTATGCTGCAAAAGCGCTACAGAACTAGGCTGCATTTCCTTTTAAAGTAAATCAATGCAGCTACAAGGAGTGGCACCATGCAAGCACTAGGGTTGGGTTTAATATTATTGGCAATCAGCAGTTTAAGCTTTGCAAATAACTGTGAAAATCCACGTAATACCTATGATGATGTCTATTGCACCAATAAAGTTTTTCATGATGCAGATGCAGAACTCAACAAAAGTTATGCAGAACTGAGAAAACATCTCACACCAGCGCAAAAAGTCAGTTTAAGAACAGCGCAACTGGCCTGGATTAAACAACGCGATGCAACCTGTTCGAGTGAAGAACACAGACAGGTCTTTGTACAATGTAATTTAGATGAAACCACCACGCGCAATGCATGGTTACGTGAGCGGATTCGTGAATGTAAAACCATTGGTTGCCAAACTAAACAGCTTCGCTAGAGCATAAAAAAAGCCACTTAAAACAGTGGCTTTTTTGCTTACACTAAAACTTAGCGTGCACGGTACGTGATACGACCCTTAGTCAAATCATAAGGTGTCATTTCAACTTTTACACTGTCGCCAGTCAAAATGCGGATATAGTGTTTACGCATTTTACCAGAAATGTGAGCAATCACTTCGTGACCGTTCTCTAAACGTACACGGAACATAGTATTAGGAAGCGTCTCGGTGACAACGCCTTCGAACTCGATGAGTTCCTCTTTATTGGCCATAGCCTACCTGAATGAATAAATTGGAAAGGTGCAAATTATAGTCAATTTTTTTCTCAAATACAAGGCAGCAAGGCGGCACTGGTCGCCTAGGTGAGAGTAAAATAAGCGAATGCACAGTATACAGATTGTGCTTAAAATCAAATGCACAGTAGTTGTGAGTTGTGACAATCAAAGTTAAGCTCAATCTTATGGTTTTATGGCAATACAAGGAAGGTCTAGGCGTGGCTCAGCTAACGGATGCATCAGTGATATTACGCTTGGGCTATCAAGCACTACGCCGTGCGGGATTACCAACAGAGAAGATTCTTGGCAAAGCGGGTGTGGCACTCAATCAAATACAAACCAATAAACGTACCCCTTTAAGTGCACAACATGCCTTTTGGAGTGCGGCAGAAGAGGTTTCAGGGGATTGCGATATTGGCTTACATTTAGGTGAACATTTGCCTTTATATCGTGGTCAGGTGATCGAGCATTTATTTTTAAGTAGTGAAAATTTTGGCGAAGGTTTAAAACGTGCTTTGGCTTATCAGCGTCTGATCAGTGATGCCTTTCATGCGGTATTGGTCATTGAAGAGGGACGTTGTTATTTAAGTAACGGCACGCGTGGCAAAGCAGATAATTTTGTCAATCGACACTTTACCGAGTGTGCTATGGCTGGCGTGATTCGCTTTTTTAAGTTTATGACTGAAGGACGTTTTGAGCCCTTATATATTGATTTTAATTTTGAGCAAGGTGCAGCGGATGAAGAATATTTACGGGTTTATGGCTGTCCAGTCAGTTTAGAGCAAAAAGAAACGCGTTTATATTTTGATGCTGGTGTGTTGGATTATCCTTTATGGCAAGCTGAACCTGAACTGCTACAGTTGCATGAACAATTGGCCTTAGAGAAGCTACAAGAGCTGGCGCGTTATGATTTAGTGGGTGAGGTGCGCCGTGCCATTGGTGCGACCTTAGAGAGCGGAGAAACCACCTTAGAAACCGTGGCTGCTCAGCTTAAAATTACGCCACGGCGCTTACGTACCCAGCTCAGTGATGCAGATACTAGTTTTCAGCAAATCTTATCAGATTATCGGTGTCGCTTAGCCAAGCGTTTATTGGCAGGTACCAATGAAAGTATTGAAAAGATTGTATATCTCACGGGTTTTTCTGAACCGAGCACGTTTTATCGGGCTTTTAAACGCTGGAGTGATGAGACGCCGGTGGAATATCGTAAACGTAAGCAGCGTTAGAATCCCTCCTTAGCTCTCTTTACAAAAGGGAGGTTAAGCGAAGAGAAGCACTACTTCGCAAGAGGAGGGACTATTTAATAATTTATTCAGGCATATTGAGCCAATGCGGGCCAAGTGGCATTTTCGGCAGTTCAAACTCACTTGGATAATCGGCGTGAATAAAGTACAGGCCATCTGGGGGGGCGGTAATGCCTGCTGCAGAACGGTCTTCGGCGGCAAAGATGGTATCAATATGATCTACCTCATACATGCCTTGGCCAATTTCCAATAAACAGCCCATGATATTACGTACCATATGGTGTAAAAAGCCATCGGCTTGAATATCTAAAACTAAGTAGCAACCATGCTGAATGAGGCGGCAATGGCTGACATGGCGTACAGGTTGATTAGACTGACAAGCAGCTGCGCGGAAACTTTCAAAGTTATGCGTACCTTCAAACTTTTGCGCTGCCTGCATCATTTTGGTGACATTGAGTGGCTGATAAACATGCGTAACTTGCTTATACAATAAGGCAGGGCGCATAGGGTTGTTATATACCACATAGCGATAGCGACGAGCCTTGGCTTTAAAGCGCGCGTGGAAGCTATCATCCATCTCTTTAATCCATTGGATCGAGATGTCTTTGGGTAACTGGCTATTGGCACCCATGAGCCAACCACGCACAGGGCGGATGGCATGGGTATCAAAATGTGCCACCATATTGGTGGCATGTACTCCGGCATCCGTACGACCTGCGCCATGTAATATAATCGGCTCATTGGCGATTTTGCTTAACACTTGCTCAATGGTTTCTTGCAGACTGATCACACCTGCTTGCTGGGTTTGCCAGCCGCGATACTGCATCCCACAAAATTCAATACCAATGGCAAAACGTTGCATAGTGACCTCAAGAATTTAATTGTTCATGCCAATGAGCACGGCGCTCATCCACGGTCGGGTATTGTAAATAGATTTTAAAGGCTTTTGCATAAAGATCTGCATGGCTGGCACAATCACTGCTTAAAATCTTGGCATGCTGTAACCATGCTGAAACCGCATAACGTTGATCTAGACCACCAAACGGCACTTGGCTGGTGAGTAGGGTTAAGCAACCTGCTGCATAGAGATCATTGAATAGCTCTAGCATGAGGCTATCGGCATGTAAATTGCCAATTCCAAAGCCTTGTAAAATTAAGATATCGGGTGGGTCTTGGCAGAGCTGCTGTAACTGTTTGATATGCTGTTTTAGGCTGAGTGGTTGCCACATTAAATTGAGGCAGCGGAAATCATCAGCACGTTGTAAGTCACGTTCACTGACCTGATAGTGCTGCGCATGGGAGTCAAAGGCTTCATTGGCTGCTAAACCTGCAAAGGCATCAAGCTCAATACTGTGCTGTTTGAGTACAGTTTGTGCATGGAACAGTTGATGATGAAATGCCACATAAACGCCACTTAGATATTTGAGTACCGCATACAAAGCATTGTTTAAATTATCGAGAGCATCTGTAAATTGGCGCAGATCATTGCCTTGCACATTTAACAGCGGATATTGACTGCCTGTGACCACCACGTGCGCTGATTGACCCAAAAAGCGCGCCAGTAATGCTGCCGCATAGCTTAGGGTGTCTGTGCCATGCAGAATGACAAAGTGTTGATAGTTTTGCTGCTGCAACGTTTGAATTTGTTGGATTAGCGCTAACCAATCACGCGGAGTACAGGCACTACTGTCTTTAATGCAAGGTGCAATAAAACACTCAATGGCTAATTCTTTAGATAAAATTTTTTCAAGCTCAGGAATAAATTGAGCTGCAGGCATTGGGCTTAAGGGTTCGCCTACACAACCAAAAGTACCGCCCATATAAATTAACGCGATTTTTTTCATATAAAATAAAAAAGCAGCCAAGGATGACTGCTTTATCTTAGAGCGAAATGCCAGCTTTAGGCGATTTTATTTCGTAACGCTGTGGCTATTTGGCGTTGTTGTGCATTGTAATTGGCTTCTTGCTCGGCTAACAGGCTTTGTGCATGTTGGTAAGAGCCAACACGAATATACTCAGCCGCTAGACGTAAGTTTAAGTCTGCCTCGTCAATTTGACCGAGTGCTGGGAATAATTGCAACAGCGGATCATTGGCTTCGACTGTAGGCTGAGTAGGTGACTTATCTGCGCTTGTAGTAGCAGCTGGTGCTTCAATCTTAAACTCGAAATCTTGCGGGTTAAGTTTGCGATCAGCTGCTGCTTGAGGTTGTGTAGATGCCTGAGGCGTTGGCACAGGATCAAGACTAACTTCTAGCTTAGGTTTTGCTGTAGCTGGTTGATCAAGATTAAATTCCAGCTCTGTTTTTGCAGGTGCTTTAGCAACAGCGGCATCGGCTAGATTAAAATTGCTTGGTTGACTACTAGGCGCGGATGCTGAATCTAAATTAAATTCTAATTCAGAAGTTTGAGCTGCTTTATTTGGACTAAAGCTAAACTCAAGGCTATTGTCGGCAGGAGGCGCTTGCACTTGAGCTGCGGGTGCTGCGGCAGTTTGATCTAAATTAAAAGCAAAATCTAGAGATTTTTCTTCAGTTTTGCTTTCAGTCGCCGCAGCTGGAGCAGGGCTAAATTCTAAAGGCTGCGCAGGTTGTGCTACTTTTTGTGGCTGACTAAAACTAAACTCAAGTGCTTGGGGTTCTTGAGGCTGAGCTTGAACTGCAACAGGTGCTTTGACTTCAGCATCTGACGTCCGCGGTTCTGGCTGTGTAAACTCAAGTGGCGCTTGAGATTTAGCCGTAGTGACTTGCTCTTGTAATTGATCAAAAGAGACTGAATTTTGTGCAAATTGCGCTGCTTGTGCTTCTGCTTTGGCCTTGGCTTGTTGGGCTAATTTTTGTTCATGTGCTTCACGTTGCGCTTGTGCTTGGGCCAAAACATCATCGAGCTGTAAAGAACGTAAATGTGTGAACAGCTGATTAATCGCGAACTCATCATTTTGCAGTAAATGCAAATCTAGCAACATCAAATACAGCTCATGCTGACCATTATCACGATTTAATGCTTGGTTAATTTGTGCTTCAGCAGCAAAATAGTTGCCCTCACGTATTTGATTTTCAATATGGCGACGTAACTCAGGCGCTAAAGTTGAGCGTTCGTTGGCAACCAAAGTATTTTGCTTGGGTTGCGCCACATGATCTGTAATCTCTGCGCTAGTTACAGTTGCGGCTTTTGCTTTGCTTTTAGTCGAGGTTGTTTTTTTAACTGAATCAGCCTCTTTACTGGCTTCACGTTTTTTTAAAATCAGTGCAACAACCAATAGCAGAACAAATGGAAGCACGTATAACAGCATGTTAATTAACCCCTTGTGGAGAGCAGTCTAGGTCAGCTGAATCCACCAAAAAAATCGTTGTTGTAACACCTAAATTGGTCATTTTTTCTGTACTTGCTGCGCTTTGATTTGCTGTTGCAATTGCGCAAGACGAGTATTTAGTAGTTGAATTCTATGATCCTTTTGCTTAAGCGTCTGATCCAACTGTGTTACGTTTCTCTGTAATTTAACGCTTTTTTCGCGAGCTGTCATAACTTTTAATGCTAACTGCTCAGAGCTTTTAGTACTTTGTGTGCTTTTTTTGGCAGAACCTTGTACAGAATCAGATTGTTTCTGTGCAACTAGACTCATTTTGGCCTCAGTGAGACGATATTTGGCTTTGCCAGATTGCTGAGCGCTCACCCTAGGTAAATCCTGATAGGCAATTTTTTCTTGGCCAACAGGTGTTGATTCTAAGTTAAAACTAAGTAAGGCACCGCGACGTAATTTATTGGGATCGCCACCAATAAATGCCTGTGGATTATTGCGTTGAATATCCTGCATCACTTCAGCAGTTGAGCGCTGATATTGCTTGGCAATTTGGGTTGAAATTCCCCATAGAGATTCATTGCTTTGCACAATATGTTGCTGAGAGGGAGAAGACTGAATCGAACGGCTATGCGTTGTTTGGGCAGAGGTAGATTGTGGCGCATGAGCCAACTGCTTATTTTGCTGAGTTTGCAGGGGTGGCGGAGCGATTTTTTGGACTACCAATACAGTTTCACCTGCTGCAACTGTTGAAGCATCTGATGCTTTGGTAATGGCTGCGGCTTGAGCTGCTGTAGTAGGTGAGGTTGTAGTGACTGCTGTGCCTTGTATTAAAGGCGGTGTTGACGTGCTGAGTTGTAAGGGCTGCTCTTGACGGTTGACAGCAGGTGCAACAGCGCCATGTGGATCAGTAACAGGTAGGTTTAAGGCAATTTCTTCTTCACGTTGTACTTTAATCGGTACTAATTTTTTTTCTGCAGTGGTTGCTTGCTGGGTTTTTAAATCTGCTAAACGGGTTTGAATATGTTGTAAACGAGTGGAACCAGCATGTTGAATTTTAACCACCACATTAAGTTCGGTTTCAATCACAGGACGTGGAGAGGTGATGGTAATCACCCCAGTATCACTACTTGACTGGCGCACAAAGAAGCTTAAATGACCGGGGGGGTGATGATAAACACCTAAGTCATTTAAATCCTTAGCTGTGGCTAGACCCACATGTAAGGGATGATTGGGGTTGGCATGTTCAAAGGCAATTTCAGCATACAATAACTCGCCGGGTGCGGATTGCACCTCAATTGGCATCAAATTTAAGGCATAAATGTGCTGTGAAATTAAGCAACTAAAGACAGTTAATTTAAATTTATTATAAAAATTCATTTTATATAGTTCGTCGTTCTCTAAAAGCTTGGCAGGTAATAAAAAGAGCTGTAACTAGTTTACTCAATAAAACCAAACAGTCATAGACAAGACACAAAAAAGCCGGTCTATGTGACCGGCTCGTTTTGACTTAAACTCAATTAAGCATTTTTATAATCAATTAAGATACGTAACATACGGCGTAAAGGCTCAGCAGCACCCCAAAGCAGTTGGTCACCTACAGTAAATGCGCCAAGATATTCTTTGCCCATATTCATTTTACGTAGACGACCGACTGGTACAGTTAAAGTACCGGTTACCGCAACAGGCGTTAGATCCGTCATAGACGCTTCACGCGTGTTTGGTACGACTTTTGCCCATTGGCTAGACTGACGAATCATATCTTCGATTTCGTTTAATGGTACGTCTTTTTTCAGTTTTAAGGTGATTGCTTGCGAGTGACAACGCATCGCACCAATACGTACACAGTGGCCATCAATTGGTACGATTTGCTGGTTACCTAGGATCTTATTGGTTTCAACTTGACCTTTCCATTCTTCTTTTGACTGACCGCTCTCTAATTGCTTGTCAATATACGGAATTAAAGAACCCGCTAAAGGCACGCCAAAGTTTGCTGATGGGAACTCTTCGCCACGTTGAAGCGCAGCAATTTTAGAGTCAATGTCTAAAATTGGAGAACGCGGATCATCTAACAAATCTTTAGTATTGTTATATAAATAACCCATACCTGTGATTAACTCACGCATGTTTTGCGCGCCAGCACCAGAAGCGGCTTGGTATGTCATAGAGGTTGCCCATTCCACCAAATTGTTTTGGAATAGTGAACCTAAGCCCATCAGCATTAAAGAAACGGTACAGTTACCGCCCACGAAAGTTTTTGTGCCTTTTACTAAGCCGTCTTTAATGACATTCATGTTGACTGGATCAAGTACGATGATCGCTTCGTCATCCATACGTAAGGTAGATGCGGCATCAATCCAATAACCATTCCAACCTGTTGCTTTTAACTTGGCAAAAACAGCTGTGGTATAGTCACCACCTTGACAGGTAATAATGACATCCATTTGCTTCAGACTTTCAATGTCTGTTGCATCCATAAGTGCTGGGGCAGTTTTACCGCCAAACGCAGGCGCTTCACCACCTGCATTACTGGTAGAGAAATAAAACGGTTCGAAATGAGCGAAATCGTTTTCTTCAACCATACGTTGCATAAGGACGGAACCAACCATCCCGCGCCAACCGACCAGACCTACTTTCATGTCACTTTGCCTCGGTGCGTAAAAAAATAAAAAGGGATTCGAGTGTATCAAAAGGCTGTTGAACTGCAAGCCTTAGATCAGCAAAACAGCAACAATATTGTCCAATATATCTTGTTTATGTTAGATGCAAAATTGATATAAATTTATAAGTGGCTAAAAAATTAAGAATATCAAGAAGGAGAGGGGTAGATGCTGTGGATTGAAATTGTGGCAGGTTTGGTGATTTGGCTGAGCTTCTGGTCGTTGATCCCTCGTGATGAATGGTGGTTTCGTGGCGCTGACTTCCCGCGCTTACAAATTTTGTGTTTAGGCTTCGTGGCTTTTTTGGCCTTGCTATTTTGGTCGGGCGAGTGGGATACACGTCGTTATGTATTTTTGACCCTGTTAATTGCAGCGCTCGCTTACCAACTCAAAATGGTTTTACCATATACCTTTATCTGGAAAAAACAGGTAGCCAGTGTGCGACCTGAACAACTTGATCCTGATAAACAGATTTCGTTATTGGTATCAAATGTATTAACACCCAATAAAAAATACTATCTCTTGATTGCAGAAATTGAGAAATATCAACCTGATATTGTTCTTACTTTAGAAACTGATCAGACTTGGCAAAATGAGTTGGCATGCATCGAAAAAACCTATCCTTACCGTGTGCCTGTGCCTTTAGACAACTTATATGGTATGCATCTGTATAGTAAGTTGCCGCTCAAAGACACCGAAGTGAAATTTATCTTAAGTGATGAGATTCCTTCCATTCATACCACCGTCACCTTACGTTCAGGTCATGAGGTACAGCTCTATTGCTTACATCCTAAACCGCCAAGCCCTACTGAAGCCAAAGACTCAACTTTACGTGATGCTGAATTGCTGATTGTGGGTGATCAAATTAAAGATCTTGATGAAAGCTGCATTGTGATGGGTGATTTAAATGACGTGGCTTGGTCGCGAACGACGCGACTGTTTCAACGCATTAGTGGCCTGCTTGATCCACGGGTGGGGCGTAAATATGTCAATACTTTCCATGCCAATTATCCTTTGCTACGCTGGTCGCTGGATCATATTTTTCACAGCACTGACTTTGCCTTAGTGGATATGCAACGGCTGCCACATATGGGTTCAGACCATTTTCCAGTATTTGTGGTGCTACAAACAGGGCGCGTCTTTGAGCAAATTCAAGAAGAGCTTGAACAAACCGATGCTGATGAAGAGGAGGCACAACAAGCCATCCAAGAGGGCATTGCTAAGGCGGAACGAGAGGAAAAAATAGTGACTGATGATATGGCAAAAGACTATAAAGATGGGACAAAAACCCCTTAAGCTGTTATGTGATGGTGTAAGCATTTACGTACATAAAATGAGGTATGTTGCCAATTGGCAGCTAGACCTGATTAGCTTAATCTAGCTTTAACAGCAGATGGAATCGGGAATGGAATATCCCACTCAGGACGAAAATAGCTGTAGGAATCAAGCATCACGGATTTGATGTTGGCAAGGAAAACCACAGAACAAAAAACAACAATAATATTGCAAGCACAACCTTATAAGACCCGAGTTTTACAGGATGTAGAACTCGGGTTTTGACTTATTTGCTGTGTATAACTTGGTTATACAAGGCTAAAGTCTGATTACACATCTCATCTAAACTAAATCTATTTACAGGCGCTACAACTTGCGGTTGTTGAATATGTTGCTTGAGCTTTGCTAATAAAGTCGCTTGATCATCGACTGCAACTAAACCTTGCGGATAAAGCTGAGATAAAATTTCTGCGACGCCGCCGCGTTGCCAACCAATCACAGGTGTGCCCACTGACAATGCTTCTAATACGGTACGGCCAAAGGTTTCTGCTTGATTAGACAAGGATAAAGTCAGGTCAGAAAAGGCCAACCATTCGCGAATATCTGAACGATGACCGACAAAGGTAATGTGCTTGCTTAAACCTTGCGCCTGAATATTGCTTTTTAGCTCGTCTAAATACGCCGCTTTTTTCGGGTCTGCGCCACCGACCACCACAGCATGTGCTTGTGGAAACTCCGCTTTAATCTGCTGCATGAGGGTAATCAAAGTTTCATGACCTTTGAGGCGGGTAATACGACCGGGTAAACAAATCAAAAATTTATCTTTTAGCTCAGGAAATTCCTGCCAAGTTTTTGCTTGCCAATCTGCTGAGGGCTGATAACCATGTGGAAATGCTGTTGGGTCAATGCCACGGTAAATCCGTACAATATCTTGTGGTGGGCAGTTTTTATAATTTTGGGTGATGTAATCCATCACGCTATCCGATACCGCAATGACTTTTTCTGCTTGAGTCATAATTTGGCTATAACGGTTAATGGAGTAAAAACCATGTACTGTCGAAATTAAATGTGGACGCTTGTCTTTAGAGATACCTTTTAACGCAAAATGGGTCAGCCAAGCGGGGACGCGCGAACGCACATGTACAATATCGGGTTGCTCTTGCTCGATCAAATCACGCAGCGGACCAATCTGCCATAAGCTCGATAAGGCTTTTTTATGAATGGCAAGGGTACAATGTTTAGAGCCTTGTGCTTCTAATTCAACGACTAAACGGCCACCGTTAGACACCACTACAGATTCATGACCCGCTTGCACTAAAGCATGCGCGATTTCTAGAGTACCGCGTTCTACACCGCCACTATTAAGTTCGGGCAATAACTGCATGACTTTCATATCAAATTCCTGCCTTAGTAAATTTTGTCATAGCCTTGTGGGCGGGTTTTAAAACGACGATGGAACCACATATATTGGGTGGGTGCGATGCGTAACTGCGCTTCAATGATTTGATTGGTACGCGTGGCATCGGCAAGTTCATCTTGGCTTGGGAAGTGGTCGAGTGCGGGCTCAATCATAATGTGATATTTGGGATCTTTAATATCACCATGACGATAGAAATACAAAGGAATTGCGGCAGCTTTGGTCATTTTGAGTAAACGACGATGTGCGGTTACGGTTGCCGCAGACACGCCAAAGAATGGCGCCATCACGCCTTGTTTTAAGCCAAAATCTTGATCTGGACTGTACCAAATTGGACGGCCATTTTTTAAATGACGGATTAAACCCCGCATATCATCATGGTCAATTTGGTTTTGATAAATGGTGTGTCGGCAGCGATAAATCAGCATATCGAGGAGTGGATTATTTTGCGGACGATAGACGACATCGGGATCAAAGAACTGCGCGCAGGCATAACCACCAGCATCTAGCAAAGTGGAATGTGTACCTAACAGTAGAATACCTTGACCTTGGGCTTGCGCATGTTGAATATGCTCTAAACCTTCAATTGTCACCCGACCTTGAAACCATTTTGGCGTATACCATGCATTAAGGGTTTCAAAAATCCCCAGCATTTGGTCAATAAACACCTGGCGCGCGTTGTCTTGTAATTGTTGCGCTGACCATTCTGGGAAACAGACTTCTAAGTTGCGCAGGGTGGTTTTACGCCGTGATTTTAATTTTTTAAAAGCAAAACGACCCAAAATATGTGCCAGACGTTGTTGTATGGCCCACGGTAACATGGCCAACAGCATCAACAACACAATACCCAGCCATATGCCCCAATATTTAGGCAACAGGAATGACCACTCAAATTTACCGGGCTGATAGGTGCGTTTTTGACTCATAACAACTGAATTAAAGCAAATGAGCGCAGCAGTTTAGCACGAAGCACAAATGAAAGCGCAACTTGCCCCAAACACCACGTTGCTAGAAATTGGTGCAATTATTGCTTAAGCAAGCCACTGCGGAAATTCTTTGTCATTTGAGGGGATCATGAATCAAGCCTTAGTAACGCCCAAAGCAAATGCCACGCAATATTGGTTTGCTAGACTGGAGCTTGACTTTGTTGCTGCGCAAAATTGCACCATTTTAAAGCACAGAAAACATACAGGTCCTGTTCGAGTGCAAAAAATGCTATGGCCAGAAAAAACCGGTGTTTGCCATGCCATTATTGTGCATCCACCTGCGGGGATTGCGGGGGGAGATCATTTAAGCTTTCACATGCAGGCCAGCCAAGCTGCCCATGCCTTAGTGACGACACCGGGGGCAGGCAAATGGTATAAAACCAATCAAAAACAAGCCTTTCAACATATTGAAATTACAGTGAAAGACTCCGCTATTTTTGAATGGCTGCCGCAAGAAACCATGCTCTTTAATGGTGCATGTGCCAATTCATCCACCAAAGTTATGCTCGATCAAAGTGCAAGTTTTATGGGGTGGGATATGTTGGTGCTGGGTCGTCAAGCTTGTGCTGAGCAATTTAGTCAAGGGAGCTACCAAAGCAGCTTGCAGTTGTATCGGGATGACAGATTATTAGTCACCGATCGTTTAAATTTTAGTGGTAATGACCGCTTTTTAAGCTCCTGTTTAGGCATGCATGGTCAGGCAGTGATGGGCAGCTTATGGGCTGTCGCTCCACCAGCACAGCGCAATAGCACAACTTTAGAGGCTCAAATTGATCAAATCCGTGAATTAATGATGCGTATGCAAGTTAATGTGCGCCTAACACTGCTTGATGATGTGATTACAGCGCGTTATTTGGGCAACGATGTGCGTCATTGTCATGATGCCTTTGCCGCGATTCGAGCCAAGTTACGCCGCTATTGGTTTGATCTAGATGAAGAATTTCCAAGAATTTGGCGCACTTAATTTTACTCTTATGCCTTGCAAAGCAGTGCTTCTTATCTCCCAAAAGGAGAAGGCATTTTTACATAGGTGTAAATTTCCCTCTCCTATAAGGAGAAGACTAGGGGCAGCTTTCTATAACGTGCACACATTTTGCATAACACACCAAGAAAATATTTAGGAAAGCAACATGGAACTTAATCCTACTGAAAAAGACAAAATGTTGATCTTTACTGCGGGTTTAGTCGCAGAGCGTCGTAAAGCGCGGGGTTTAAAACTCAATTATCCAGAAGCGATTGCATTTATTTCGGCAGCGCTATTAGAGGGCGCACGGGATGGTATGAGCGTAAGTGAGCTTATGCATTACGGCACCACTTTATTAAGTCGTGATGATGTCATGGATGGCATCCCTGAAATGATTGCTGAAGTTCAAGTTGAAGCCACTTTTCCAGATGGTTCTAAGCTTGTCACTGTGCATCAACCGATTGTTTAGGAGCTGGCTATGATTCCGGGAGAAGTCATTACTTTAAACCAAGACATTGAAATGAATGTGGGTCGTGAAACCTTAAAAATGCGTGTGGCTAATGCAGGCGATCGTCCTATTCAAGTCGGTTCACATTTTCATTTTGCTGAGGCCAATGACGCGTTGCAATTTGACCGCGAACAAGCGCGAGGTTATCGCCTGAATATCGCAGCAGGAACAGCGGTACGTTTTGAGCCGGGACAAAGCCGCGATATTGAATTGGTGGCACTGAGTGGCAAACGTGAAGTGTATGGCTTTGCGGGTCGTGTAATGGGTAAGTTGGATTAAGGAAAACAAGATGAAAATGTCACGCCGTGCTTATGCGGAAATGTTTGGCCCCACCGTAGGCGACCGCGTTCGTTTAGCCGATACCGAGCTATTTATTGAAGTCGAACAAGACCTGACTACCTATGGTGAAGAAGTTAAATTTGGTGGCGGTAAAGTCATTCGTGATGGGATGGGGCAGTCACAACTGTTGGCTGAAGACGTTGCCGATACCGTGATTACCAATGCTTTAATTGTGGATTGGTGGGGCATTATTAAAGCCGACGTGGGTTTAAAAAATGGCCGAATTTGGAAAATTGGTAAAGCCGGAAATCCAGATATTCAGCCTAATATTACGATTCCTCTTGGTGCGGCAACTGAAGTAATTGCGGGCGAAGGGCAGATTTTAACGGCAGGTGGCGTTGATACCCATATTCATTGGATTTGTCCACAGCAAGTGGAAACGGCACTGATGTCAGGCGTGACCACCATGATTGGCGGTGGTACAGGCCCTGCAGCAGGCACATCAGCAACCACAGTGACGCCCGGCCCATGGCATATTGCCACCATGCTACAAGCCATTGATGATTTGCCGATAAATATTGGTTTACTCGGCAAAGGCAATCTTAGCCAACCTGAACCGATTGCCGAGCAAATTCGTGCAGGTGTGGTGGGTTTAAAATTACATGAAGATTGGGGTTCAACCCCTGCCGCGATTGATAACTGTTTGACTGTAGCGGATGAATTTGATGTACAGGTGGCGATTCATACCGATACCTTAAACGAAAGTGGTTTCTTAGAAGAAACCTTAGCGGCATTTAAAAACCGTACTATTCACACTTACCACACCGAAGGTGCAGGCGGTGGACATGCGCCTGATATTTTAAAAGCCATTGGTCAGCCCAATGTCTTGCCATCATCCACCAATCCAACCCGTCCGTATACCATCAACACCATTGATGAGCATTTAGATATGCTGATGGTCTGTCATCATTTAGACCCAGCGATTGCCGAAGATATTGCCTTTGCGGAAAGTCGGATTCGCCGTGAAACCATTGCTGCGGAAGATATTTTGCAGGATTTAGGTGCGATTGCCATGATGTCATCCGATTCACAAGCCATGGGGCGTGTGGGTGAAGTGGTGATTCGTACATGGCAAACCGCGCATAAAATGAAAGTGCAACGCGGCGCTTTGGAGGGCGATACTGCGCATCGTGATAATGAACGCGTCAAGCGTTATATTGCCAAATATACGATTAACCCTGCCATTACCCATGGTTTAAGTCATGAAATTGGCTCAATTGAAGAAGGTAAACTTGCCGATTTAGTGCTATGGAAGCCAGCCTTTTTTGGGGTTAAACCCTCAATGATTATTAAAGGTGGAATGATTGCAGCTGCGCCAATGGGTGATATTAATGCGTCTATTCCAACCCCGCAGCCTGTGCATTATCGGCCGATGTTTGGTGCCAATGCGCGTGGTGTACATAACACCTGTATTACCTTTTTGTCGCAAGTGGCGATTGATGCAGGGGTGCATAAAACTTTAGGTTTAAACAAGCTGATTAGTCCATGTAAAGGTACGCGTAATATTTCTAAAGCGGATATGAAGCACAATACTTATTGTCCTGTGATGGAAGTCGATCCTGAGATTTATGAGGTTCGGGCAGATGGCAAGTTGTTGACCTGTGAACCTGCGGACGTGTTGCCAATGGCGCAGAGGTATTTTTTGTTTTGATTATTGATAGGTGTATTTGTCACGTTAATTTCACCTAAAAAATCTATTGCTTTTATAATTTTATTGGTTTGATATGATTATTTTTTCTATTTTTTTAACTGAAATATCAACTATTTATATAGTTGAGTTTTTGTTAAAAAATAAAATATTTACTAAGTTGAGATTATAGTTGTAATAAGCTGGATTTAATTTAGGTGGTTAACATGAGAATAAATTATTTATTCACTATAGTTTTGTCTTGTATTGGTTTATTTAGTACAACATCATCTAAAGCCGAAATTTCAGCAGAGGCTCTAAATACAATTTCAAAGTTTGCTAACGATTTATGTAAGGATAAAGATATAGTATTTACTGGATCTACTTCAGAAGTGGCTTTGAGTGGAAATGCAAAAGCATCTCTTAATAAAGTATTAAAACAAGTTTTGGATTTAGGTGTTGAGGGAGCTGCAAAATACGAGAAGGCTGAATATAAAGGCCTTCTTCAAAAGGATCTTGCTGATATTGTTCAAAGAAGTGACAATTGTAGATTAGAAGTATGGAGAGATTTAAAAGATAAACTTGAGACATCTGCTAAAGTTTCATCATATACGGTAAGAGCTAAAACATTTCCTGTTATTGTAGGTAGTGTTTCTGGTGTTAGCTTAGATTTGTATATTAATGATAAATTTATATCAAATGTGACTAATTTCCCTACAAATAAGACTTATATGATAGGTAAGCTAAAAGAGGGATCTCATTCATTTAGATTTGATAATGTGAAAGGTTATTTTGTTTACCCAAATGGACAAGTCCAACAAGTAGTCCCTCACTTAAATCTAGATTGTGGAGGCTCATTTTCAGTAACACATTCTCAAGATTTACAGATGAGAATGATTTTTGATCAGTTTGGTAATACAGATTGCGATCTTAAATAGCTGCACCAATAAAACCCATAATTGGCATAAAAAATGCTTACTTTTGAAGCAAAAATAACAGTGCTTTAGCCACTTTGGCTAAAGCCTGCTTTGCAACAAAAAGGAACAGCATGAAGGTCTATACACAAAGAATCGAAAGCATTGCAGAGGGCACACGCTTCGACACGCTGCAACTCACATTTGATACCCGCCAAAAAAGCCGCTTCCGCGCTACCTTAAATAATGGCACAGACATTGGTGCAGACTTACCACGTACCGGTATTTTGCGTAGTGGCGCATTTATTGCCACACAACAAGGCGATATTTTACGTATCGATGCTAAACCTGAGCGTTTAATGCAAGTCGTGGCAAAAACTGATTTTAATTTACTCAAAGCTGCTTATCACTTAGGTAATCGTCACGTTCCACTGATGCTTACCCCAAGCGCTTTATATTTTGAACCCGATCATGTACTGGCTGAAATGGTTGAAGGTTTAGGTTTAACCGTTAAGGAAGTCGAGCATCCATTTGAACCCGAAAGTGGTGCCTATGCTCAGCATGCGCATGAACATCGTCTAAGCCCAATTAAAGCCATTCACCATGCCCATCACTAATGCCGCGCAATTGCTCAAACTACTCACTTTATCCTCTACGGCATTGCCTGTGGGTGCCTATTGCTATTCGCAAGGGGTAGAAAGCGCGATTGATCAGAGTCTGATTTTTGATGAAGCATCCAGCATTGCTTATTTTGAAGAAGTGCTTGAAATGCTGTTGCTGCGCTTTGAGTTACCGATTTTAAAACGCTTAATGCAAAGCTATGAGCAAAAAGATGAATTTCAATATTGGGCAGATGTCTACCGTGCCAGCCGTGAAAGTAAAGAGCTGTTAGCAGAATCGAAACAACTGGCATTTTCTTTAAATGCATGGATTAGAGATGTGATTAAGCTGCCTGTGGTAGTGAAAAAGCAATATGGTTTTGTGCCTGTTTATGCAGAGCTTTGCGGACGTTTACAGTTAAATCCAGCCGATGTCTTAACCGCCTATACCTTTACTGTACTTGAAAATCAGGTTTTGGGTGCAGTGAAAACGGTACCACTGGGGCAAATGAGTGGGCAGCGGATTCTATGGCATTTACATGCCTTAGTGCCTGATGTGGTTGAGCGTGCTTTACAGCGAAAAGATGAAGAATTAAGTAGCGCTTTACCCAGTTATGCCATGCTGAGTATGGCACATGAAACCCAGTATTCACGCTTATTCCGTTCCTAAAGTCATACTTGGCTAAAGGAAGATTTTTAAAAATTTAAATCAAGCTCTCTAACAGTCTTGCAAGAGGACAGGGAAGAAAAGTTCCCGCTCTCTACAAGAGAGAATTAGAGAAAGTAAAAAGGAAAATTAACATGACAGAACGTTCTCCACTTCGCGTTGGTATTGGTGGTCCAGTGGGTTCAGGCAAAACAGCATTGACTTTAAATTTATGTCAGGCTTTACGTGAAAAATACAATATGGCGGTGGTGACCAATGACATTTATACCAAAGAGGATTCCAACTTTTTAACCCGTAACGAAGCCATGAGCCCAGAACGGATCGTAGGTGTAGAAACAGGTGGTTGTCCGCATACCGCGATTCGTGAAGATGCTTCAATTAACTTAGCAGCCATTGATGATTTATGTGAAAAGTTTGATGGTTTAGAATTAATTATTATTGAAAGTGGTGGTGATAACTTAGCAGCAACGTTTAGCCCAGAACTGTCTGACTTAACCTTGTATGTGATTGATGTAGCCGGTGGCGAGAAAATTCCACGTAAAGGTGGGCCAGGGATTACCAAGTCAGATTTATTGATTATCAATAAAACGGATTTAGCACCGATGGTAGGTGCTAATTTATCTGTCATGGATCAAGATGCCAAACGTATGCGTGGCGATAAACCCTTTTTATTTTCCAATATGAAAACCCAAGATGGTCTCAATCAGATTATTGAATTTATTGAAAAACAAGGTTTGTTTAAATCTTAAGGTGTCAAAATAGCCAAAAAAACGCCGCATTCAGCGGCGTTTTTTCATTGGGCTTATTTGGTCATATTGTCCAATTCTTCCCAACGTTCTAATTTTTCAAGCAACAAATCATCAATTTCGCTTAAACGTTGTGAAGCTTTGGTTGCAGCATCTATATCACTCACAAACCAAGAGCCATCGGCCAGTTTTGCCGAAAGTTCAGCTTGTTCTGCTTCAAGTGCCGCCATTTCAATCGGCAGTTGATCAAGCTCACGCTGTTCTTTGTAGCTGAGTTTTTTCTTTGGTGTTTGTACTGCGGCAGCAGCTTCCACTTTGGCTTGGGCTTTTTTGGCAGCTGCTTTCGCTGCTAAAACAGCGGGGTCTGGGCGCTGTTGTAAGTAATCTTGGTAACCACCGATGTATTCATCAATGTTGCCTTTACCATCAAATACCCAAGTCGAAGTCACCACGTTGTCCATAAAGGCACGGTCATGCGAAATTAACAGCAATGTGCCTTTATAATCTGCGAGCATTTCTTCGAGTAGCTCAAGCGTCACCATGTCCAAGTCGTTAGTTGGCTCATCCATCACAATCAGGTTAGATGGTTTAAGCAATAACTTGGCCAATAAAATACGGTTACGTTCACCACCTGATAATGCTTTAACAGGGGTACGCGCACGTTCTGGGCTAAACAAGAAATCTTGTAAATAGCTATAGATATGACGACGGTGACCATTCACATCGACATGATCTGAACCTTCAGATACGTTATCTTTAACTGATTTTTCCAAATCTAAGGCATTACGTAATTGGTCAAAGTAGGCCACTTCTAATTGGGTACCAGTTTTGACTGTACCTGTATGGGCAATTTCACCCAAAATCGCTTTAATGAGTGTGGTTTTACCAACACCATTATCACCCACTAAGCCAATACGGTCACCACGCAATACCAGCGCAGAGAAGTTATTGATAATCGGCTCTTGATTGCCAAATTGAACGCTTAGATTTTCAACTTCAAAGACCACTTTGCCTGAACGTTGTGCATCTTGGGTGGCCATCGCCACTTTGCCTTGTTGGAAGCGACGTGCTTTAGATTCTTCACGTAATGCTTTTAAGGCACGAACACGACCTTCGTTACGGGTACGACGTGCTTTAATACCTTGGCGAATCCAGACTTCTTCTTCAGCGAGTTTTTTCTCAAATAAAGCGTTTTGCTTTTCTTCCGCTTCCATTTGCTGCGCTTTAAGCTCTAAGTAACGTGAATAGTTACCTTCATAGCTACGTAAAGTACCACGATCCAGCTCAACAATACGCGTTGCGACATTGTCGACAAATGAACGGTCATGCGAGATAAATAATAAAGTCAGATTATTTTGATCGAGTAAAAATTTTTCTAACCATTCAATGCTTTCCACATCTAAATGGTTAGTGGGTTCATCGAGTAACAACACATCGGGTTGGGTTAACAAAGCGCGTGCCAATAGTACACGGCGTTTACGTCCGCCAGATAAATCGCTTAAATCAGCTTCTGGGTCTAAGCCCATCTTGCTTAAAATTGAGTTCACTTTAGTTTCAAGTGCCCAGCCATCGAGCTGATCCATTTGATGTTGCAAGTGACCCATACGGTCGCAAGCATCCATATCACCGAGTACGCAAGATTCACTTGCCGCATGATAGTCACGTAACACTTGTGCTGCTTCACCTGCACCATCGGCTACAATATCTGCCACACGACCCGAATCCATCGGTACATCTTGAGCCAGCATGGCAATGGTAATCCCATTTTGCAGTGAAACTTCACCGTTATCGGGTAATAAACTTCCCTCAATCAGCTTGAGTAAAGTAGACTTACCCTCACCGTTACGGCCAATCAAACACACTCTTTCGCCGCGTTCTAAACTGAAATTTGCGCCGTCGAGCAAGGCAGGTCCACCAAACGCAAGTTGGACATCCCTTAAAGTAATATAGGCCATAATGTTTCCTGAAATCCCAAACGAGGACTTTAAATGACTAAACAACAAAATCTACATGATCAAGCGTCATTGTCCGCACCCATTGAAGATTTGCAAGTGCGAATTGCATTTTTAGACGATTTAGTTGATCAACTCAATGACCAAGTGGCACGTCAGGCGCTGGAAATTGCTGATTTAAAAAAACAAATGCAACTTTTGTACCGTCGCATCGAATCTGCTGATTTGTCCGAGGGAATTGCCGCTTTTGATCCGATGACCAACCGCCCACCACATTACTAAGGCATTGTTCGCTTTAGATCCTTGGCTCTGAAGAGGGTGATCAAGTCGCAGATTTTATTTGACCTTTGTTTCGCTTATGGTTGTAATGCTTTAGTTTACTGATCACCCTAATTCGCTATGTCTGATAAAGCTGTTTTACTTGACCTTGAAAATAAAACTCCAACGCTACAACTGCTGCGCGAAGTGATACATCACTATCCTGTGGTGTATATCTTTAATGCCACTGGAAAATTTGAGTTTGCTTTAGAAGATCTCACTGAGTTTGCAGGATGGGTCACGAGTGGGCAAGTTGTGGTGTTAGATTGCGTGAAAGCTGAATATAAAGAATATCAATATGCCATGCTGGTGGGGCAATTGATGGCGTTATTGCCACCTGAGACACATATCGAAATTATTTCTGCCATGGATTCAAGTGTGGCATTACTGGAATTATTACAAAGCTCTAATATCAGCGCACATCTGATTCAAGTGCAACAGGCTGAAGCGCATCATTCACATAGTGCTCAATTTAGCTTACCTAGCGTGACTAAAATTAAACAGCACCCGCAATTGCAATTGGTTAAACAGTATTGTGATGCTTTAGCTAAAATGACAGGTAAGCCTAACACCATTGAAAAACTTAAAAATTCTTTGGTAAATGTATTACAAATTGTACCTGAAAAGGCCAATAGCTTAGTGGGTATGTTAATTAATTTAAAATTAGTCAAACGCTATGATGACCAGATTAATTTTCGTAAAAAAGTCTTAAAACAGTGGGTGCAATTAAATTTAAGTCAAGATCAAACCACCATTCCTCAAGCGGCGAGCTTAGATGCAGCCATTGAGCACTTAGAGGGTTCAGCATCAGAGCAACAGCCAGTGCTGCCACCAGACAGCAGCAATATTCAAACTGCACAGCAAGCGCTATTTAAAAACTTTGCCAAGATTGATCCGGTACAGCTTGAAGTTGCGCGTCGCTTACGTGATTTAAAAGATCAAAAACCAAAAGATATTTACGCCTTACGTGATTTACTGGAACAAATGTTCCCTAAAGCGGACATTCGTTTATTGCTCAAAGAATTAATTGAAAAAGGTTACATTTACTGGAATGGACACGAAGTGGTCTATAGCCATGAAATGTTTTTAAATTAAAGTCTTTTTGACAATTAAAACCAAGTAAATAGGGGCTGCTCGAGTGCTTAAAGTGCGGCTTATGCATTAAATTCGACTTAGCCACTTGCCTTTTCTATTCGGCTTATGCAACTCTAATAATAGAACATAAAGGTTGAGCTATGGATAACGTTGGAATTTGGGTTGCCGTTTTTATTGTGGTGTTTGTTGTAGGCTCAATTTTTGGTCTACGCGTAAGCCCTCGAGAAAAAGCCTTAGGTCATATGCGCGAAAAAGCCCGCAATATGGGATTACATCCGCGACTTGTTGCAGCGCCAGATTGGACACATGTGCCCATGGCGACAGAAAACCGTGCCAGTATGGTGGCCTATTATAGTGTTTTGATTCCAGATGCACGCTTACATTTAATGCGAGCACGTGTGGTTGATCACAAGCTTGTTGTGGTGCAAGGTGATCAAAAATTCCAAGGCTTAGAGGTTGCATTAAAGGGCATTTATGCTATTGATATGCAGGCCAACTGTGTAGGACTCTATTGGGACGAAGAATCAGACCTTAAAGCAACACAACTTGAAGATATCAAAGCTTTGCTTGAATCTTTGGCTCAACTTTAACTTTTAATATTTCAGTAACGACGGTTTAATTATGGCGAACGCTCCTCGATCCACATCCAAAAGCACGACAGCAAATCCTGATGCTGCGAAAAAGCGTGCATTAGTGATTGTGGAGTCGCCTGCAAAAGCGAAAACAATCAATAAATACTTAGGCTCAAACTACATCGTGAAATCATCTGTAGGTCATGTACGTGACTTACCGACCAGCGGTGGTGCCAAAACAACAGAAAAAAAACCAGCAACACGTACTAAGTTGAGTGAAGAAGACAAAGCACTCAAAGCACAAAATGCTTTAATTAAGCGTATGGGCGTAGACCCTGAGCATGATTGGCAAGCACAGTACCAAGTCTTGCCGGGTAAAGAAAATGTGGTGGCAGAACTTAAAAAATTAGCTGCCGATGTAGATGAAGTCTACCTCGCAACGGATATGGACCGTGAAGGGGAAGCAATTGCATGGCATTTAAAAGAAGTGATTGGTGGCGATGAATCACGTTATCAACGTGTGGTGTTTAATGAAATTACCAAAAATGCCATTCAAGAAGCCTTTAAGCATCCTGCACGTTTAGACATTAATAAAGTCAATGCACAGCAAGCACGTCGTTTCTTAGACCGTGTGGTGGGCTTTATGATCTCGCCACTGTTATGGGAGAAAATTGCCCGTGGTTTATCGGCAGGTCGGGTGCAATCGGTTGCAGTTAAACTGGTGGTAGAACGCGAACGTGAAATTCGTGCTTTTGTTCCAGAAGAATATTGGCAAGTCTTTGCAGACACTAAAGCCGAAAATGACCAGATTCGTTTAGAAGCGGTCAAGCATCATGGCAAAACCTTAAAGCTACGTAATCAAGCAGACACAGAACAGCTGTTAAAGCTGATTGAAAATGCTGAATATAAAGTGACTAGCCGTGAAGATAAACCGACTAAGGTGAATCCAAGCGCACCTTATATCACCTCAACGCTACAACAAGCTGCCAGTACCCGTTTAGGCTTTTCTGTAAAGAAAACTATGATGTTGGCACAGCGTTTATATGAAGGTGGTTTTATCACTTATATGCGTACCGACTCGACGTTCTTAAGTGATGATGCTGTGAGCATGGTACGTGGTCATATCGAAACTGAATATGGCAATCAATACTTGCCAGAGCAGCCAAATCGTTATGGCAACAAAGCCGGTGCACAAGAAGCGCATGAAGCAATTCGTCCATCCAATGTAGCACTTAAAGGCGATAGCCTTGCTGGTGTTGAGCGTGATGCACAGCGTTTATATGACTTGATTTGGCGTCAGTTTGTATCTTGCCAAATGACAGCAGCACAATATTTATCATCAACGATTTTAGTGGATGCCAATGGGGTAGAACTTAAAGCCAAAGGCCGTACACTGGTATTTGATGGTTTTACCAAAGTACGCGGAGCGAATAAAGCTGACGACGATATTTTATTGCCTGCGGTGAAAGTAGGTGAAGTATTAAAGTTAGAGAAACTTGATCCTTCACAACACTTTACTAAGCCGCCAGCACGTTTCACCGAAGCGTCATTGGTCAAAGAATTAGAAAAACGTGGTATTGGTCGTCCATCAACCTATGCAGCGATTATTTCAACCATTCAAGATCGTGGTTATGTGAAGCTCGATAACCGTCGTTTATTTGCTGAAAAAATGGGTGAAATTGTTACCGATCGCTTAGACGAAAACTTTAACAACCTGATGAATTACGCTTTTACTGCAGATTTAGAAGGTCAGTTAGATAAAGTCGCCGATGGTGAGCAAAACTGGAAAGATCTACTCAATCAATTCTATGGTGACTTTAAACAGCGTTTAGGTAAAGCCCAAGGCGAAGATGGCATGCGTCGTAATTTGCCAGTGGAAGTGGATGCGGTGCATTGTAAAGAATGTGAACGTCCTATGCAGATTCGTACTGGTACGACGGGCGTATTCTTAGGCTGCTCAGGCTATAACTTACCGCCTAAAGAACGTTGTAAAGGCACGTTAAACTTAACGCCTGTAGAGTCACTTGCAGCACTGTCGGATGATGAAGCGGCAGAAACCGCGGACTTACTGTCTAAAAAGCGCTGCCCAATATGTGCAACTGCTATGGACAGTTATGTGGTGGACGGTGGTCGTAAGTTACATATTTGCGGTAACAACCCAGACTGTAGCGGTTTTGAGCTTGAAGAAGGCGAGTTCAAAATTAAAGGCTACGATGGCCCAACCATTCCTTGCGACAAATGTGATGGCGAAATGCAGCTTAAAACGGGTCGTTTTGGACCGTACTTTGCCTGTACCAGCTGTGACAATACCCGTAAAGTGTTAAAGAGTGGTCAGCCTGCACCGCCGCGTGTAGATCCAATTAAAATGGAACATTTACGCTCAACTAAGCATGATGACTTCTTTGTGTTACGTGATGGTGCCGCAGGTTTATTCTTGGCGGCAAGTAAGTTCCCGAAAGTACGTGAAACCCGTGCGCCAAAAGTGGCAGAAATCCGCACTGTGGCAGATCAGCTAGATCCAAAGTATCAATTTATTTTGCAAGCCCCTGATGTTGACCCTGAAGGGAATCCAACTTTAGTGAAATTTAGTCGTAAGAACCAAGCGCAATACATTGGTTCAGAAACGCCTGAAGGTAAAGCGACTAAATGGTCATTGGTTTATCAAGATGGCAAATGGGTTGAAGGCTAAACTGGATAATTTAATCGACAAATAACAAAAATGCTGACTTGAGGTCAGCATTTTTTTATACACTGTTTTGCATAATTAAAACAATTGACAGGCATTATGTGGAAAAATATCCGAATCAGTATTTTATTGCTGATTTTAATTTGGGCTGCAGTCACCACTTGGCAAGACCATCACCAAAACTGGCAACGTCCGATTTTTGTTTTATTACATCCGATTAATGCCGATGCTGACCCTAAAACCGCAGCCTATCTACAGCAGTTAAGCATGCAGGATTACCTGGAGTTATCCGCATATTTACAAGAAATGTCCAAACGTTATCGGATGCCGATCCAAGTTTATGTTCAGTTAGGCCGCCAATTACAACAGGCGCCACCTGGGGTGCCGCAAGATGCCAGTATTTGGCGCACGATGCTGTGGAGTTTAAAATTCCGTTTTTATGCATGGCAACAACAGCAAAGTGCTGATGGCTCGCCAAGCGTGACCTTATATTTAAATTATCAACAAGCTCAAGCAGGGCAGCCCTTGCCACACTCGACCGCTTTGCAAAAAGGCCGTATTGGGGTGGTACATTTATTTGCTACACCTAAACAACGTGAACAAAACCAAATTATGATTATGCACGAGTTATTGCATGCCTTTGGTGCCAGCGATAAATATAATTTGTCCACAGGTCAGCCGATTTATCCACATGGCTATGCTACACCAGAACAGCGGCCCTTATATCCGCAGGCAAAAGCAGAAATTATGGCAGTCAGTATTCCATCCTCGCCACAAAGCAAAAAAATGGCTCAAAGTCTAAAGGCCACCGTGATTCAAATGCGCACTGCCCAAGAATTGGGTTGGATCAAAGACTAAATACAATTTATGGCTGATTCACTCATTATCACTGGAGAAAGGTATGGCTACTTTTGTACTGGCCCCTGATTCTTTTAAACAAAGTATGACAGCAGTTGAGGCATGTCAGGCCATGCAACGTGCAATTTTGGCACATGATCATAGCGCCACTTGTATTTTAGTACCGATGGCCGACGGCGGTGAAGGTACACTCGACGCCTTATTGTCTGCTGGCCAAGGGCAAAAAATTGCGTGTCAGGTACAAGGCCCTTTAGCCAGTCAAACTATCCACACTTATTTTGCCCTGCTAGATGCGGGTCAAACAGCAGTCATTGAAATGGCCAAAGCCAATGGCATAGATCTGCTTAAACCTCATCAGCGTAATCCACTGCTGACTTCTACGTATGGTACGGGGCAAATGCTGCAACAAGCACTCGATTTAGGGGTAAAGAAAGTCATTTTAGGTTTGGGCGGCAGTATCACCAATGATGGCGGCAGTGGGCTAGCACAAGCCTTAGGCGTTCAGTTTTTAGATCACAACCAACAAAACATACAGGTATGTGGCGGTAATCTAAATCAAATTGCTTATATAGATTTATCGCAACTTGATGCGCGCTTAAAACATATAGAGATTGTGATTGCCTCAGATGTGAATAATCCGCTCTGTGGAGCCAATGGCGCGTCGCATATTTTTGCCCCACAAAAAGGCGCAGATGCTGAGATGGTTAAGCAACTTGATGCCAATCTTCAACATTATGCAGCACGGGTTAAACAGGTTGTGGGTAGAGATTTTTCCAATCGTGCAGGGGCTGGTGCAGCAGGTGGTTTAGGTTTTGCCTTAATGGCATTTTGTGGGGCTAAGATGCAATCTGGCGCTGAGCTTGTGATGGAGCACACTAGTTTAGTTACCAAAATTCAGCAAGCTGATTATGTGCTCACAGGCGAGGGTAAACTGGATGGGCAAACTGCTTTAGGTAAAACCCCATTTGCTGTAGCTCAACTGGCTAAGCGCTTGAATAAACCTGTGATTGCTTTTGCAGGTTGCATCGGCGAGGGCATTGAAAGTTTATATGAGCAAGGTTTTAGCCAAATTATTGGCATTAATCCAAAACAGGTGAGCCAAATAGAAGCTATGCAAAATGCAAGTCACTATTTACAACAAGCCACGTTAGCATGGCTTAAGCAGCAAAATTAAGGCGGCTGTTTTTCTGTTAAAATAGGCAAAAACCCAATAGATGCCCAAGAATGAGTTTAGACGCCCTAATCAATGAATTGAATCCGCAGCAAAAACAGGCCGCAACCACTCAAGCACAGCATAGTTTAGTGCTCGCAGGCGCAGGCTGTGGCAAAACCAAAACCATTGTGGCGCGCGCGGCTTATCTGATTGAACAAGGCATTCCTGCCAACCAAATTCAAATTTTAACCTTTACCCGTCGTGCGGCCAGTGAAATTGTGGCGCGGGTAGAATTGGCATTAGGCGAACAAGCCAAAGGTTTACGTGCCTCAACTTTCCATACCTTTTGTATGTATTTATTGCGCCGTGTGCCCAAAGCCTTTGGTTTAGAAAATTTCACCATTATTGATCGTGATGATCAGTTGATGATGTTTCGTTTAATTCGTGGTAAAGATGATAAGAAAAATCCCAATGCTTTACCCGCGCCCAAAGATCTGTGTGACTTATATTCTTTTGCGCGTAATACACGACAAAAACTTTCACAAGTCTTAGCAGCCAATATGCCAGAATTTGAGCTGTATCACGGGCAAATTGCCGACATTATGCAAGAATATGAAAGCCGTAAACAGGCACGTCACTTTTTAGATTATGATGATATTTTGGCGATTGTCGCAGCAGCACTGGCACAATCTGAGGGTTTAGTCGATTACGTAGCAGGCTTGTGTCAGCATATGTTGGTCGATGAAATGCAAGACACCAATCCCTTACAATGGGCGTTGTTAGAACCCTTGAAAGAGCGTATTTCGCTGTTTTGTGTAGGTGATGACGCGCAATCTATTTACGGCTTCCGTGGCGCAGATTTTGAAAATATTCATCACTTTAAAGAACGTATACCCAAGGCCAAAATTTATAAATTGGAACAAAATTATCGTTCTACCCAAGAAATTTTAGATTTATCCAATTGGCTATTAGAAGGTAGCCCAATTGCTTATGACAAACGCTTAGAGGCGCATCGCGGTGATGGTATCAAGCCACAGATGCACATTTTCCCCAATGAGTTTGACGAAGCAAAATGGATTGCCATTGATATTAAAGAACGGCATTTTTTAAATGCTGCGCCATGGCGTGATCATATGGTATTGGTACGTTCTAGCTTTGCCGCACGTAGTATTGAAGCCGCCTGTATTCAAGCCAATGTACCGTATCGTTTTATTGGCGGCATGAAGCTGCTTGAAACCGCACATGTCAAAGATTTAATTAGTTTATTACGCGTAGTGGCTAATCCTATGGATGATATTGCCTGGATGCGCTTTTTAACCCTATGGCCGGGTGTTGGTGATGTTGGTGCCAGTCGTTTAGCGCAAAAGCTGTTACAAGCCACGCATATAGATCAGGTGTTTAGTGAATTAGAACGCTTTGGCAAAGTCCCTTTGCAAGCGATTTTAATTATGAAGCAAATGCAAGAACTGCGTCATGAAGTTCAACATTGCGTGACTTTAGGCATACAAGCACTGGAACAGCAGCTGAGTGACAATTACAAAAAAGATTGGCATAAACGCCAAGGTGATTTTGAGCTGGTCAAACAATTGGCAACTAAGCACAGCCAACTGAGTGAATTTTTAGAAGAATACGTATTGGATCCTGTTTCTATCTCAGAAGTTGAGCGTCAATCTGATACCGATGTAGTGACTTTAATTACCATTCATTCGGCCAAAGGCACAGAGCAAAAGGTCTGTTATGTGGCCAATGTCTCGGCAGGACAATATCCACACGCACGTGCGCAAGGCGATTTTGACGCCATTGAGGAAGAACGCCGTGTGTTATATGTGGCTTTAACCCGTGCGCAAAACGAATTAATTTTAACCAAACAAAGTTTAAGTCATTGGGCAGTGACTAAGGTTGATGAACAAGGGCGCAAGTTAGAAAGCTATTTCCTGAATGAACTCAGTCATTTGCTGTGCAATATGCACACCCATACCCGTACCCGTCAGCAAACTGTGAAAAGTGCTTTAATTGAACGCCAAGCGATTAATTTAGATTTTGGCATTGATCTCGATTAAACTAGGGCTCAGAGATACGTATTCAAAAAGTAAGCTAGGCAAATACTTTTTGATGATTTTGCCTATTGGAAGATGTAATGAAAATTTTAGTGCGTAATTTAGAACGTTCAGTGACTGATGCTGAATTACTTGATCTGTTTAAAGCATACGGTAAAGTCGATGAAACTGTGGTGGTACTGGATGCTGCAACAGGTAAATCGAAAGGTTTTGGCTTTGTTGAAATGCCAAACCCGCGTGAAGCGATTAAAGCAATTAAAGGTTTAAATACTTTAAAGGTCAAAGGCATGGGTATCCGTGTTAAGGCTGCTGAAGAGAAGCCAAAAGCAGAGTAATCCTAAAGGCGCGTGATGCGCCTTTTTTAGGCTTGCGATAAATCAGATTATCTTTAAAGAGATTAAAAAATAAACGATTTAAAATCATATTGTTACACTAAAAGAAATATTTGATTGTCAAATGAGCAAGCAGGATTTAAGTTAGAAGCGCCAAAATCAAACACATATTAAGGAAAAAGCACATGTCTCGAGTTGCTCGCTTCCATGCTGATCGAACCAATCAGAAACTTTATTTTAGCCGTTTGGCTTGCCAACAGGCAGAACAAACCGAACATGTTCAACAAGCGCAAGCACAGCGCGAAGCTGCAGTTTTTCATTTGCATGGCGCTGTACTGGCATTTTTGCAAGAACTCAGCCGCTATTACCGTTTAAATGACCCTCAACCCACTTTAAAATCCATTGAAGAACTGATGGCAGCTAAAGGGCAAGTATCACCTGAAATTAACGTATTACAAAAACTTGCTAAGGACGGTTTTATTGCTGAGTTAAAACGTGCTTATCGCTTAGCCCAATATGCGCCTGAGCCTTCTGCGCCTGAGCCAGAAAGTGAAACTTCATCTAATTTAATTATTAAAGTCACGCAAAGCCCACAAGCATGGTTACCAGATAGCAAAATTTTGCGCGAATGGCATCGTGAACTGACTGAGCTGATTGAGGGTTTTCGTAACGAAATGGTAGAATTTTAACGGTTTTACTTGTAAGTTAAAGGCTTGCCCCAATCTCAACAGTACAGTCACAGCAATGCAATTGTTGTTTTGCCACCATGTTGACCATGGAGAAACTATGTCTATTGAACAATTAAAGCAATTATTTGGTAATCAAGAAGCCATTTTAGAATTGGTTCAACTTGAAAGTGGTGAATTAGCATTGCGTAATGCTGGTTCAGAAGAGAAGCCCTTAGTCACTATTCAATTTAATGATGAAGTGAAAGCTTTACTGGGTGATCACACTGCTGTGATCGCGCAAAGCATGATTCAAGCTGCACTTTTTGGTTTATTAGAGCAGCAAATGAATGAAATGCAAGCACAAGTGGTGGATGAAAAGCCCAAATATATGAGCTAAAAAACGCGCCTTGAGGCGCGTTTTTTTAAAGTGAAATATTAATGACTTGGACTTTGATGATGCGCTAGCTCAATTTGGTTTAAAATATGATTACTCATATTGGTGGCCATTTCTTCTTTGGCATAATACACATCACCAATATTATCACGACGAATCACCTCAGCTTCTTCTTTGCTTTCAGCACATAGCAACACTTGAATCTGTGGATTTAATGTTTTGGCAATATCCACGATCTTATGAATATCAATAATATCCATAGGTGATAGCACCAACAGACGCGCATGTTGAATATGTGCTTGGATTAATACGCTCGGTTCGGTGGCAACGCCAGATACAGCTGCAATGCCTTTTTCACGTAATTTTTCCACAATTTCACGGTTTTCTTCGGCAATGACCACTTTAATATTGTTTTGCATGAGAGTTTGGGTAATACGACGCCCCACTTCACCATGACCAACTAAGACCACCTGATCGCGTAGGTAATCCTGTGAAACTTCATCAGGTAGCATGGCTAATGGGTCACCACTACGCTCTAATAAACGTGCTAGGGATGAGCGTTCACGGATCCAACGTTGTACAGGTTCAATTGCTGAGAAGATAAAACTATTTAGGGTAATGGAAATTAAAGCACCGGCTAAAATTAAGTTTTGACCCTCAAGTGACAATAAGTTTAGCGATACACCTAAGGCGGCTAAAATAAATGAAAATTCGCCAATCTGCGCGAGCGATGCACCCACAGTTAAGGCGGTATTAATCGGATAGCGGAAAAATAGCACCAAGGCCATTGCAGCGAGGGTTTTACCCACCATGATGATGGCAACAACGGCTAAAACATGTAAGGGCTGTTCGAGTAAAATACGGGGGTCAAACAGCATGCCGACTGCCACAAAGAATAAAATGGCAAAAATTTCACGCAGTGGCAGTGTTTCTTCTTCTGCGCGATGGCTAAAATCGGACTCTTTGACCACCATGCCAGCAAAGAAAGCACCCAATGCCATAGAGACACCAAAGACTTTATAGGCACCAAAGGCAATCGAAATCGCAGCTGCGACTACAGTCAAAGTAAATAACTCACGTGAGCCTAAACGTGCCACCACTTGCATAATCATCGGTACGACACGTTTACCAATAATCAGCATAAAGGCAATAAAGCCAGTAACTTTGAGTAAAGTAATGCCTAGTGTGAGCCAAATATTTTCATCACTTGCCCCTTCAACTGCCTGACCACCCAGTAATACTGCCGTAGCAGGAAGTAGCACTAAGGCCAAGACCATGACTAAATCTTCAACCAAGAGCCAACCAACGGCAATTTTACCATTGACGGATTCAAGTAAGCCACGGTCGCCTAAGGCTTTAAGCAGTACCACGGTACTGGCACAAGAAAGACTCAAGCCAAAGATCAGTGCAGCACCAAAACTCCAGCCCCACATCATGGAAACGCCAATCCCTAACAGAGTAGCGACTGCAATTTGTAAGATGGCGCCGGGCAGGGCAATGCGTTTGACTTGCATTAAATCGTTTAAAGAAAAATGCATCCCCACGCCAAACATTAAGAACATGACGCCTAATTCAGCCAATTGGTTGGCTAGGGCCAAATCACCCACGACTCCTGGGGTATTGGGGCTAATTAAAATACCAGCCACTAAATAACCAATTAAGGGGGGTAAGCGTAAACGTGCGGCAAGATAGCCAAATAGCAGTGCTAGGCCAAAGCCAACAGCAAGTAAAATAATCAGATCTACGTCATGAGGCACTAAAAACTCCTTTCAGCTGCATAGGGGTAAAAATAAAAGCATGAAAAATGCCAGAAAAATCACTAAAAGTGTAACAAGCTGAGTAAAAAAAGTGCAAAAAAAAACGACCCACAAGGAGTCGTTTTTTTGCAAGAACCCTAAAATTATTTAATTTTAGCTTCTTTGAAGATTACGTGTTGACGGATTTTTGGATCAAATTTTTTGATTTCCATTTTTTCCGGCATAGTACGTTTGTTCTTAGTCGTGGTATAGAAGTAACCTGTACCAGCTGTAGAAACTAGGCGAATCTTATCACGCATTGTAAGGACTCCTTAGATCTTTTGGCCTTGAGCACGAAGATCAGCAACAACCTTTTCAATGCCCAATTTATCAATGATACGCATACCTTTAGTGGTTAAACGAAGACGTACGAAACGTTTTTCGCTTTCTAACCAGAAACGGTGGTGATGCAGGTTCGGCTCGAACCGGCGTTTAGTTTTGTTGTTGGCGTGTGAGACGTTGTTACCAACGACTGGACGCTTGCCGGTAACTTGGCAAACCTTAGACATGGTGTAACTCCAATGATTTAGCCAACAGCAAACCTGTTTGGCCAGTCAAAAATAAAGGATGAATTCATTCAAGGGGCGTTTTATACCAAAAATGCGCTTAAAAGACAAGCGATTTTCTCTGAAACAAGGCATGACCCTGTCTGATAGGTTATGCCTTAATCAGTTAACGCAGTAGCAGCTTCGAAATCAGTCTGTGAATCGGCTTATTAAAGGGCGGCAGAATGAATTTTAGGCTATACAGCTTAGGATTCGACATTACCGACCGTTCATGCGACAAACTGAAGAAACCCTCAGGACCGTGATATTTGCCCATACCTGATGCACCAACGCCACCAAAAGGTAGATCGTCCTGTGCGACATGGGTAATAACCGTATTCTGTCCAAAGTGCCCTGAATGGGTACGCTGTGCGACATAATTCGCACGTGCGCGGTTAAAGTCGAAGTAGTATAAAGCAAGTGGACGCGGACGGCTATTAATAAAGTCGATTACATCGTCAATTTGATCATATTCTAGTATTGGAAGTAGGGGACCAAAGATCTCTTCTTGCATAATTTGCATGTCTGTTGAGACATTGGTGAGCAGGGTTGGAACGATTTTTCGTGTACCCAATAAATCCTCTTTTTCTTTATAAATTTCAATGATATTAGCGCCTTTTATTTTAGCATCATCTAGACATTTTTGCAGGCGCGTATACTGTTTATCATTAATGATCGCAGTGTAGTCTTGGTTATCTTTAAAGACTGGATACATTTTGCTCACATAAGCTGTGAAGTACTGAATAAATTCCTCAGTTTTGCCTTTTGGTAAGAACATATAGTCTGGGGCAACACAGGTTTGTCCTGCATTCCAAAGTTTTCCTGCGGCAATACGCTCGGCCACATCTTGCATATGCATAGACGGATGCACCAAGACGGGTGATTTACCGCCCAACTCTAAAATAACGGGCACTAAGTTGTCAGAGGCAGCTTTCATGACAGTTTTACCCACTGCAGTTGAGCCGGTAAAAATCATTTTATCAAAGGCCAAATGACAAAAAGCATCTGAAATTGGACCACCACCATTAATCACGGACACTAAATCTTGCGGAAATGCTTCAGAGAGTGCCATTTCCAACACACGGCCAAAATGACTTGAAGCACTTGATACCTTAATCATGGCGTGATTGCCAGCCGCTAAAGCACAGATTAAAGGGCCAACCGACAGTAAAAGGGGATAATTCCACGGCGCAATAATTCCCACCACACCTAAAGGTTGATATTCGACCCAAGCTTTAGCCGGTTGATGAATCAAAGCGATACGGCGTTTGGAGGGTTTCATCCATTGATGGATATGTTTAGCGTAATATTTGATTTGCTCTAAACAGGTTAGTAGTTCGCCAATCTTGGTTTCACTAATAGAACGGTTGCCATAATCTTTGTTAATGGCATCAGCAAATTGATCTTGGTATTTAATTAAAATACGTTTTAGACGATTTAAGCGTTCAATTCGTTCATGGGCAGTTGAGAGAGGATGACGTAAATAAGCCGTCTTTTGTAAATCTAAAATATCTTGTAAATCTTGCAGATTAAAACGCTGAGCGGTCATAGAAGTTGTTTTTGTTTGACTGTTCATGACGTGATACCATAAAACGAAAGCGATGTATAAAATTTTTAGAGTATTTGCTCTAATTGTCAAGCAACTTTATGTTGCCTGTCTGGTTATTTTTCGGAAAAACGCATGTCTCATTCCAAAACTTTGAAGACCAAAGAACGAATTTTGCAGTTGAGTCTGCAATTGTTTAATGAGCGTGGCGAACGTTCGGTCACCACCAATCATATTGCGGCTGAACTGAACATGAGTCCCGGCAATCTGTATTATCACTTTCGCAATAAAAACGAAATTATTAAAGAGCTGATGGCGCAATATCAGCAGCAAACTTTGGAAATGCTGGCTTTACCTGATGATCGGGTTTTAGATGCCAACGATAAAATTCGCTACTTTCAAGTTTTAAGTAGTCAATTGTGGGCGTATCGTTTTTTGCATCGTGATGTTTATCACTTGGTGGAAAATCATGAAGATTTTAGACAAATGTATCCGCGATTTGCCAATCAAGTGATGCAGCAAGGGCAGAAAATTTATAAAGCCTTTGTTAATGCGGGCTTAATGGCAATGACAGATTCAGAAATTGAGGCGTTGACCATTAATTTATGGATTGTGCTGACCAACTGGACCAACTTTTTATATATGTCAGGGCATATTAGTGACTCTAATCACTTAGAAGAAAAGTGGGTGTTACAAGCGCTACGTCAAATGCTGTTTTTGGAAGGAGCTTATTTACGGGGTGAAAGTCGTGCCACTTATGAAAACTTGTTACAAACGCTAGGCCCATCTGAATTATTTACTCATCTAGCGACAACTGACAATTCAGAAATGTAATCTGCTATTTAGAAAGGTTTAGAAACACGTTAGAATACTCGGCTTATTTTTTTATTAGTTTACGAGTGCGATCAACCAACATGAATATGAGTACTGCTAACACAGCACGTTTACTGATTACTTGTGAAGATAAGCCAGGAATCGTGCAGGCTGTATCGAGCTTTTTGTATCATCAGGGAGCAAACATTACCGCACTTGATCAATACGCGACTGAAGCTCAAGGCGGACGTTATTTCATGCGTGTTGAGTTTGAGTTAGACAACTTACAAAGTCGTAAAGAAAGCATTATCCAAACGTTTGCAGTCAATGTTGCTGAGCGTTATGACATGCAATGGCGTTTGGCTTTAGTGAGCGATATTAAGAAAGTAGGTATTTTGGTCTCTAAAGTAGATCATGCTTTGCTTGAGCTGCTATGGCGTCATGCACGTGGCGGTTTACCATGCGAAATTACCAAAGTCGTCTCTAACCATGAAACTTTACGTGATTCGGTAGAAAACTTTGGCATTCCGTTTGAAGTGGTACCGGTCAATAAAGACAATAAACGCGAAGCATATGCAAAAATTGATGAATTGATGCAAGGCAACGATTTATTGGTCTTGGCGCGTTATATGCAAATTCTCGATGAAGAATTTGTTGAAAAATGGCAAATGAAAGTGATCAACATTCATCACTCATTCTTGCCTGCGTTTGTGGGGGCTAACCCATACAAACAAGCGCACGAAAAAGGTGTGAAATTGATTGGTGCAACAGCACATTACGTGACTGCTGACCTTGACCAAGGCCCAATTATTGAACAAGATGTAGAGCGTGTAAACCATGACTTTACCGTTGAACAATTACGTGAGCTCGGGCAAGATGTAGAGCGTAATGTACTAGCACGTGCGGTCAAATGGCATTTAGAAGATCGTATTATTGTGGATGGCAACAAAACAGTTGTTTTCCAATAATCTGAGAATTTAAGCCAGAAAAAGGGGATACAGGCTGTATGCCCTTTTTTTATCTGCATCATTTGAAAAAGTCATCAAGATTGTCAAATTAATGGTTGCAAATGAAAACACTTCTCATTTATCATGTTGCCACTTTGATTGTATGAACCGATAAGCTTGATGTATTCAGGACATGCAATAAATTTTGCTTTTACAAGGTAACAGATTCTAATGAGTCAGATGTCTCCACTAAGCCCTCAAACGCCACACCCGATGAAGAAGAAATTAATCACGGCACTTGTGGCTGTGGCCCTTGGTCATGCAGCTGTATTATGGGGCGTGGCACATATGAAGACACCTGAACTCAAACCCGTTGAAAAAGAGCCGCTCAAGGTTCGTTTTGTCAAAATTCAAGAACAGGTTAAACCTGAGCCACCAAAGCCTAAAGCGGAACCGAAAAAAGAAACACCACCGCCGCCGCCAAAAGAAGTGAAGATTGTTCCAAAAGACACACCACCGCCACCACCTAAAAAAGTAGAAAAAGTGGAACAGGTGAAAAAAGCGGAAGCACCAAAACCAGTGGCTCAACCAGTTGAAGCGAAACCACAGCCAGTGGCTAAGCCAAGCCCTGTGGTTGAAACTAAAGTAGTGACTAAAGCAGAATCTGTTGTGGTTACACCACCTGCGCCTAAAGTAGAGCCAACACCACCAGCGCCTAAGGCTGAACCAGCACCACCTGCACCTGCTGCGCCGCCATCACCTAAATCTGTATCAATTGGGGGTTCGGGCGTACAATGGAGTCGTTCACCTAAGCCGCAATATAGCAACAAAGATTTACAAGGTGAAACCCGCCGTGTTGTGGTACATATTGAAGCGGATGAAAAAGGCAATATTAAAGTGGCGCGTATTACCCAATCGAGTGGTGTACCTGCTTTAGATGAAAAAATTCGTCGCGCTGTGATGAGTGCAAAATTCAAACCATATAAGGAAAATGGTGTCGCTTATCCGATTTCGGCTTCGCAACCATTTGAATTAACGTTGAATCCTAACGGCTAACATTTATTAGGAGTTCGAGTATGAACTTTTCAGTTTACTGGGAACATGCAGATGCGGTAAGTAAGACGCTGTATTTCGTGTTATTGGCGATGTCAATCGCAACGTGGACCATCTTTGTGCTACGTCTATTAGGTACACGTCAGCTTAAACAGATCGCTTATGCTCAACTGTCTACCGCCTTAACCGGTTTAAAAGCCAAATTTGCACCGCTTAATTTTGAGCAGCGTAAAGCTGTGGCAGAGCAAGCTTTACTGCGCCAAATTGCATCAGAAAAAGCATCTGCTGAAAAAGGTGTTTCAGTATTAGGGACCATTGCCTCACTTGCACCATTCGTGGGTCTATTTGGTACAGTATGGGGAATTTTCCATGCGTTGGTTGCTGTGGGTAAAAGTGGTCAAGCAGGTTTAGCGCAAGTAGCAACGCCAGTTGGTGAAGCTTTGATTATGACGGGCTTTGGTTTGGCTGTGGCGATTCCTGCGGTAATTGCTTATAACATTTGCACGCGCTTTAACAAGACATTAAGCAATGAATTACAAGATCATGCACATAGCTTGCTGATTGATACCATGTTGCAACAAGACAGCAGCGTCAAAGCTGAAGCAACTACAGCACAAAAAGGTTTAGTTGGAGGTCAAGCTTAATGGCTTTTCAATTGGGTGAAGACAACGATGCAGGCATGAATGAGATGAACCTCATTCCGCTTATCGATATTATGTTGGTATTGATGATCATCTTTTTGGTGACAGCCACTGTTGCTAACCCATCAATTCCATTAACCTTGCCACAAACCACAGCGGAAGTTGTTGATCTACCGCCAGAGCAAATTCAAGTCAGCATTAATGCCAATGGCGATGTGGCTTGGGATGATCAAGTGATCACAATTGCAGAGCTAGAGCAGCGCTTAACAGATGCTGGACAAGCTGAACGTCAGCCGACCTTAATTTTAAAAGCTGATAAAGAGGCACGTTATGACACTGTTGCACAAGTGATGTCTCGGGCGAGTGGAGCCGGACTCACCGATATTGCCTTTGCAACCGATAACTAAAAATAGCGCCCATGAGGCGCTTTTTTTAGCTGGGTGATTTTAACTTTTAGTGACGATCTAAAATTTTAGATAAAGGAATAGAAAGTTTTGCTGCCAAATAATCATCAGCATCAATGAGAGCAGGACCAAGTTTCTGCATCCATTCATCATCAGGATGAATATTCCCCACATCTTTACGCTGCGGCAGGGTATAGGGTAGTTGGCTATAAAATTGCCAAAAATCGACTTCGTTCAGGTTTCTAGATAAAACATAGTCATTATTGTCGGTGCGCTGAATTAAATGTTGTTGTTCAAGTAAATCAACATAGGTAGGCCAACAGCCAATTTCCTCCCGTCCTAGTACGTCTAAAGCTTGTGCCTCAGTTACTGGTTTACCGAGTTTTTGTTTTTGATAAAATAATTCCAGCAGATCAAGCAACATAATTAAAGGATGACGTTTTTGTTCTTTTTCTGAATTAAATGCTGTCATAGCAAAGCTAATTTCGACGCCTAATAAAATAATATTCCAAGATAAATAAATCCAGAGTAGAAAAATAGGCACGGCAGCAAAGGCACCATACACAATCTCATAGCTGGTAAAGTTAGACATGACAAAACCAAATAAGTTTTTTAAGGCTTCAAAGACGCTAGCACTAAAAATACCAGCCACTAAAGCTGATTTAATCGGTACATTGCGGTTGGGAATAGTCCAATACAAAATGAAGAAACCTAAGAAAGTCAGACCAAAGGAAATCGCCCACAGTACAAAGGCACCATTGAGCTCATAACCTGTAAAATTATTACTTAAGACATTCAGTGATGCCAAGGCCGATGAAATCACAAAGGCACTACCGAGCAAAATAGGACCTAGCGAAATAATGGTCCAATAGCGCATAAAACCCATGATCCCACCGCGAGTTTCTTTCACTCGCCAAATACGGTTGAACGCAGTTTCAATACTGGTCAGCATCATCACGGTGGTAATAAATAGAAATAAAATACCAATGACTGTCAAATTACTCGATTTATCAGCAAAGGCACTTAAGGCTTTGTCAAAAGCAATGGTGGTTTTAGGTAAGAAATTACTGTAAATGAGTTGTTGAATTTGTTGTCGCGCAGGCTCCAAGGCTTTAATAGAAGAAATAATCACTAAAAACACGGTCAGCATAGGCACCACAGCAAACAGTGTGGTGTAGGTGAGCGAGCCTGCTTGATCACGACATTTATCTGCTTCAAAACGACGAATCACAAACAAGATAAACTGAAACCAAGTGTGGTCATAAAAGGGAATCTTTTTGAGTAAATTTTCTAACATACGCGCAACATCTCAATTTTTTTAATGTGTTTGTCGATTTTTCAGCTTTAAGCTTAACCAAAAAAGCAGCACAATACCGTATAGTTTTCTTTTTTATGACGTTTACAATCATGACCGAAGCTTATGTTCTTGTGCTGTATTACAGCAAATATGGTGCCACAAAGCAGTTGGCACATTTCATTGCCGATGGGGTTGAGGCGGCGGGTATGGCGGTAAAAATTCGTACTGTGCCCAATCTTGCGACGGTAGTGACTGAGGCGCAACCGAGTATTCCAGAGGATGGTGATATTTACTGTAGCTTAGAAGATTTAGCCCACTGTTCAGCCTTAGCTTTAGGCTCACCAACACGTTTTGGTAATATGGCAGCTGAAATGAAGTATTTTTGGGATCAAACCACCAGTTTGTGGTTAAGTGGTGCATTACACCATAAACCTGCTTGTGTCTTTACCTCATCAGGTTCTATGCATGGTGGTCAAGAAACTACCTTGCTCAGTATGTTACCGCCTTTATTCCATCATGGAATGTTAATCATGGGCTTAAGCAATGCACACCCTGCTTTATCGAATACTAAAACAGGCGGCACGCCTTATGGGGTGAGTCACGTCAGTGGTGCGCGCCATGAACAGAGCATTAGCAGTGATGAAAAAGCGTTATGTATTGAGCAAGGTAAACGTTTAGCCACGGTTGCTCAGCAATTACAAGTGTCATCTAAGTAAGTTTGAGACTCACTTTTCCTGATGGGTGTCGCTAGGTGGGATGTGTGCTTTAAAACGCTTTTTGCATTTTAAGCAACGAAAATCTGCAAATAGATTTTTGTCTACCATGACACCTGCTTTTTTGCCCAATATATTGCCTAACACGCCACCAGTGACACCTACAGTAATTGCACCAACAAAAGTACCAATGGTGCCACCGACAATGACACCTAGGGGGCCTGCGGCAATTGCGCCAATAGCCGCACCTGTTGATGCGCCTGTAGCTGCGCCACCGACGGTACCCGCAGTTGCACCTGCTGATGTCATTAGCCAACTACCCGCGGTTTTTAAACCGCCTTCATGGTCACGTTGTTCAATTTGATCGCTGCCACACTTTGGACACTGCATAGGTTTTTCCATAAACTTGTTACGACATAATGCTTTTGATCATAAAGAACAATGCATAAAAAGTGTATGCTTATTTGTCAAAAACCTCATTTGATGTTTTGAGGTGGCGCTAAAAAATCACGGCTGTTTGGGCTAAGATCAGGTATCTGCTTGATTTAAATTTAGAGCATAAAAAAGAGCGCATCAGCGCTCTTTCGTTTAAACCTAAGGATTAATCACGAACGAACTCTACAGTACCGTTTGCTAAAGACTTCACACGGGCAAGTGATTCTACGCGGTAACCTTTTTCGAGCAAAATATCACGACCTGGTTGGAATGATTTTTCAATTACAATCCCAATACCCACAACTTCAGCTTCAGCTTGGTGAATTAAATCCGCTAAGCCAAGAGCTGCTTGACCATTGGCTAAAAAGTCATCAATCACTAACACTTTATCGCTTGCGCTGATGTGTTTGTTTGAAATTGCGATGGTGCTTTCAGTTTGTTTGGTAAACGAAAATACTTTAGAACGATATAAATCATCTTTTAAGGTTAAAGATTGATATTTACGCGCAAAAATAACTGGCACGCCAAGCTCTAAACCCGCCATCACCGCCGGCGCGATACCAGATGCTTCGATGGTAATGATTTTGGTGATACCAGCGTCTTTAAACAAACGGGCAAACTCTTGACCAATTTGTTGCATCAATTGTGGATCGATCTGGTGGTTTAAGAAAGAATCAACTTTTAAAACCTGATCAGATAGAACGATACCTTCAGCCAAGATTTTCTGTTCTAGTGCATGCACGGGGAGGATCCTCTAAGGGGTGAGTGCTAATTCAGCAAATGCGTATTTTAAAAAGCACCCAAAAAAATGCAAGTCTTAATTGGTTTTGCCTTTATATCCAGTTAAAGATAAGCCATAAGAAGTGTTACCATCTTGATGAGTAACCTTAACGGGTAAGTAGTCTAATTTAGGTGCTAGCCAGAAAATCGTACTACGGTTTGGCTTACTTGGTTTTAAAATGACTTTTACTGTATCAAAGGTACCGTAATTGGTGCTCACACGTTCTGTACCTTGTTTAACAAAGCGACGTGCTTCAACCTCTTTTGCATCAGCAATCAAGTAAGTGGATTTTAAACCACCTGCCTTTAAATCTTCACGTAGTTGTAATTCAGCATTGAGTTCATCCAAGACACCGGCTTGCCATGCAAAAGAACGCGCTTTATCGTCTTTTTTGGTGTTAATGGTTTTGCTGCTTGGATTAAATTTAATATTCATGCTGTTATTGTGTATCAATATTTTACTGGTACGGCTAAAGCTTGATGACGAAATTTTGCCATGACTAAACGTAAAACGGCTGGTTTCCGAGGCGGATGCAATACCACCTGCTTTGGCACTAAATACATAAGTCCAGTTGTTGCCAGCTTGACTTAAGCTTCGGGTCGCAGAGCCCATATTTTTACCGTTATAGCTAAACTGATAATTGGCTTGGAATGGACTCATGGCAAAGGCTTGACTTGCCGATGCCAAAAGCACAGCGGCAACACTAATAGTCGCAAGCGCAGATTTTTTAAATGAAATAGCCATAAGTTGAAAGTCCTATGCACAATATTTGTATATAGATATTATGCACTTAGATCATGAATAAAAAATTTAAATTTAAGACTAAACTGTAGTTTTATGTGTTTTTTTGCATAGCGATTGCACACCATTAAAATTTACTTTTGCTTAATTGGCGTCACAGTATCGCTGTCTTGATTGCTACTTTGCGACGATTTTTTATCATCATCTTCCGACATTTTGTTCATAAGTGCCATCAAATTCACATTACCCATGACCATCAGCTGTGATTCACGTAATTCGGCGTGGTTAATATTCACTTTACTTAAAGTGTCTATAATCGAGCGATTTTTACCTAACCAACGATTAAGATCTAAATAGAGCAAATCATCTTTAACTTCAATAACATCAAATTTTTGTAAAATTGGCCCTAAAGGATCTTTTTTTAATACTTTGTGATAGAAGAATAAGGCACTTTGCACGCCCCATTTGTATAGGGCACTTGGATATTGGGCATCTAAAATTTGTGTATTACTTAGTTGTTCAAAGACAATGAGTTGCTTATCTTTATTGAGCTCCATTTGTAGTAGTTTTAAATCAACCGAGAGCGTCAGTTGCATCCCTTTGACATCAATTGAGGCATACAAACGTAACCAATCATCATGTAAATCTGCATGTAAGTCTTTAAGTAAACCCACGTTATCAGTTACAAAACGTTGGAAAGTGGCGTTTAAGAAGACTTGTGACAAGGCAAATTCACGTTCATCTTCAATAAATCCTTCTGCCTTTTGGTACACTTGGCGAAGGCGGTTAGAAATATTGCTTATGAGTGATTGCATGATGGGCTTCCTAGCTTGAGCTGGTTATTGTCGGATGATGTTTGCCATAATAGTTAAAATCAATCAGGTATTCTTGGCAAGTATAGCGCTACAATAATGGGCTGTTATACAGAAAAATATCAGTAGTTACCATCCCTTATACTGTATTTCTTAGATTTGTGGAATCAGGCTTTTTGTCGGTTTAATGTATGTTTAAACATCTTACAGCAGTGCAGCACGTGTGGTGGCAGGACCGACTATTTTTGCTGATGATTGGCTGCGCCGTGTTGCTGCATGGGGCAGTTTTATCTATTGAATTTGCGATGCCAGTAGAGAAAGATCAAGCCGTCAAAGAAATTGCGATTAGCATTCGACCTAGCGCAGATAAAATTGAAAGCCCTGATTTTTTAGCGCAAGCGGATCAACAAGGAGCAGGAACCTTTCGAGAAGCGCATCGAATTTCAACGCAAAGTCATGCATGGCAAGCACAAAGCAGTCAAGGGCAGCATGTGGTGCCTGAACAAAACATACAACAACATGCACAGCCTATTTCAAGCAATGATGCGCAGATATTAACCACTATTTTAAGTTGGCAAAAGCAGCATAGCCAAGATCAACGTCAGGAAGAAATCAAGCCGTTGCACAGTCAGTATCAGCAGCAAGCTGCTTTAATTGCTGGACTTGAGGCGGAATATTTACAGCAACAGCAAAATTTTAGTCGTCAGCAGCAGATTAAAACTGTAAATGGTGTTCATGCCAAAGCTGATCCTGCAGCGAGCTATTTAGAAAAATTTCGTAAAAAGGTGGAGTTCTATGGCAATCGTGATTATCCCTTAGAAGCACAGCAATTGGGCTTAGCCGGCGAGGTGCGTTTAATGGTGATTTTGGCAGCCAATGGACAGGTGATAGCGCTGCGTTTATTAGACAGCTCAGGCTCTGCCATTTTAGATGAAGCGGCTAAGGCATCAGTGCGTAAGGCGGCGCCTTTTCCACGTTTTGACCGTGCCTTAGGCGACACGCAAGAGTTACGTATTGTACGGACTTGGCGTTTTGATCCGGCTGATGCTGAATTTGAAGTCAAATAAAAAAGCGAGCCGAAGCTCGCTTTGTTTAAAATGCTTGCTGAATTAATCTTGTTCTAAATAAGGATTGGCTAGACCTAATTTAGCTAAAATCTCAATTTCAAGCGCTTCCATTTCTTCAGCATCTTCATCTGAGGTTTCATGGTCATAGCCCATTAGATGTAATGTGCCATGCACCAACATATGCGTGAAATGCTCAAGCGGCGTTTTATGTTGCTCAATGGCTTCGCGTAGTACCACAGGAATACAAATCACTAAATCGCCAATTGGGAAACTGTCTAAGACAGCAGCCATTTCATCAGGTAAATCGCTTGGAAAAGATAACACATTGGTTGGTTTGTCTTTTTGACGATATTCTAGATTGAGTTGATGACTGGCATCATTATCAACACAGGCAATACCCATTTCGCAGTTACTTTGCGTTTCAATGTGGCGTAGCGTGGTTTCTACAACTTTTTTAATATAAGCGCGTTTTAAGTTTAACTCTGGCGCGCTTATTTCTTGCTGTAGGGAAAGACTGATTTTCAAAACAGATCCTTAAAATTTAAACTTGATGCTGCTGATCAGCTTTAGCATCATTTTCGGCCACCAACGCCTGTTGCAGGGCTTTACGTTGTTCACGTTCAGCGCGGGTTAGGCGTTGTTGCTCAGAGTCCCAACCCTCGTAGGCTTCAACAATTTTTTGTACCAATTGGTGACGCACGACATCACGAGAGTGGAATCGGGTAATGTGAATTTCTTTAATATTTTCGATGATGCGTAGTGCATGCGATAAGCCAGATTGTTGACCACGCGGTAAATCGACCTGTGTCACGTCACCGGTAATCACCGCACGCGAACCAAAACCTAAACGGGTTAAGAACATTTTCATTTGTTCAGGTGTGGTGTTTTGCGCTTCATCTAAAATCACAAAAGAATGGTTTAGAGTACGTCCGCGCATGTAGGCCAGCGGGGCAACTTCAATGACTTGACGTTCAATCAGTTTTGCCACTTTTTCAAAGCCCAGCATTTCATATAAAGCGTCATACAGCGGGCGTAAATAAGGGTCAATTTTTTGGGTTAAATCACCCGGTAAAAAACCCAGCTTTTCGCCTGCCTCTACCGCAGGGCGTACCAATAAAATACGTTGAATTTCATTGCGCTCAAGCATATCTACCGCAGCAGCAACTGCAAGGTAGGTTTTACCTGTACCCGCAGGGCCAATACCAAAAGAAATATCACTTTGTAAAATACGTTGTACATAACGTTTTTGATTGGCACCGCGTGGGTTAATTCGCCCTTTGCGGGTTTGAAGCCATACGTTGTCTAAACCTGTATGTTCTTGCTCGGATAAGTCCTCTTGCAGCTCACGATCGGTCTGACTGCCTTGAATCATCATATGCAAGGTATCTGCACTAATTTGTTTGGCATTTTCAGACTCTTCATGCAGGCTTTGCAAGAGCACTTCGGCTCTCTCGACTGCTTCAATTTCACCATCAATAAAGAATGTGTCGCCACGATGGGAAATTTCTACCTCTAAGCGTTGTTCAATTTGCTTCAAGTGACCGTTATATGCACCAAGCATATTTTGTAAACGGTCCATTGAAATGCCGGGAAAATTTACTGTACGTCGAATCGTTGCAGTCAAGAGAATTCCTTTGAAATAGTTGTTTTGGCAATATCCTTACATTACGCCACGTCAGGCTCAAGATTCAATAGCTCACCGTAAACTAAATTCAAAGTTTTAATTTCGGTAATTTCAATCTCAGCAAAGCGACCCACCCAAGCGGCATCACCAATAAAGGTCACATAACGGGTGTTGTCTGCTGTACCAACGAGCATGTTTGGATCTTTATCAGAGACTTTTTCAATCAGCACACGTTGAATCGTGCCGAGCATGGCATCAGTTTTATCAATACTTGAGCGTTTAATCCATTGTTGTACTTTGGCTAAGCGTTCTTTTTTGACATCTTCAGGCGTTGTATCTTCAAGTTCAGCCGCAGGTGTACCTGGACGTTTTGAATAGATAAAGCTGTATGAGTGATCAAAGTCTAAATCTTTGATAAATTGGAATGTTTCCTCAAAATGCTCGTCGGTTTCACCTGGGAAGCCAATAATAAAGTCACTGGATAAATGCATATCAGGACGCACAGCACGTAACTTTTTAATTTTTTCGATATACACGTCAATAGTATGGTTACGTTTCATGGCTTGTAACACTGCATTAGAACCGCTTTGTACAGGTAAATGCAGGTGCGAAACCATTTGTGGTAAGTCACGGTAGCACTGAATCAGGTCATCATTAAATTCAAGTGGATGCGATGTGGTATAACGCAAACGACCAATGCCTGGAATTTCTGCAACAAGACGTAACAAATCTGCAAAGGTACAGATTTGACCATCGAAGGTTTCACCGCGATAGCCATTCACGTTTTGACCTAAGAGCGAAATTTCACGCACGCCTTTTTCAGCAAGTCCTGCAATTTCGGCTAAAACGTCATCTAAAGGACGTGATACTTCTTCACCGCGGGTATACGGTACGACACAGAAAGAGCAGTATTTTGAACAGCCTTCCATGATCGAAACGAAGGCTTTATAACCTTCCACGCGTGGTTCTGGTAAGAAGTCAAATTTTTCGATGTCTGGGAAAGAAATATCCACCAGTTTGATTTTTTCTTTCTTGGGTTTTTCGATCTGGTCAAAATGCTGATCCAGCATTTGTGGTAAACGGTGTAGTGTTTGTGGACCAAAAACCATATCTACGTATTGAGCGCGTTTTTGGATGTTGTCCCCTTCTTGCGACGCGACACAGCCACCTACACCAATAATAAGATCTGGATTTTTCTCTTTAAGCTTGCGCCAACGACCGAGTTCTGAGAATACTTTTTCTTGGGCTTTTTCACGAATTGAGCAGGTATTCATCAGTAGAATATCGGCATCTTTAGGATCGGTTGTTAGCACATAACCATGTGAATCGCCTAACAAGTCTGCCATACGATGACTGTCGTACTCATTCATCTGACACCCTTGGGTTTCGATATACAGTTTTTTAACTGATCCATCGACTGGGGTGTGCTGTGGCTGGGTAACAGTGTTTTCTGAGGCAGCTGGGGCAGCAGAAGGAGTGAAGGTTTGAACCGTCATGTAAGCTCCTAAACGATAAAACGGGATAAAGCACGCGACATTCTGGGAAAAATAGACCTTGAATGTGGCAAAATTGCCATAGCGCGCATGAGAAATGAAAGGGGCACATTTTAGCAGGAAATTTTAGCAAACGGACAGCGCTAATTGGTGCAGGCATCAGATTGATTTATGGATAAAAAATGTCTGAAAATTAATATTGTGTAATCATAAGGTTACACAACTCAACACACGACTTAACTCAGAGTATTTAAACTAGCCGAAAATGGTGAGTGAAACGACTCAGGCGAAACCCAAATGACGAAACAGCAGCGTATGTCTACCTTCAGTAACATCATGATCCAACATAAAAAGCATTTAAAACTGGCATTGGGGGTCGCATCAATTGCCGTTGCGGGCTGTGCAACAGCAGCAGAACAACAATTCAATGATGCCTTACGTGCCGCTAATGCGGGTAACACCGAATTATTACGCCAATATCAGGTCTCGATGCAAAATGATGTGCTGGGCTACTATCCTGAATATTGGTTACTCAACCGTAATTTAGCCTCACAAAGTCCTCAAGCAATTATGAGTTTCGCACAGCGCTATCCAAACTCAGCCATGGCAGAAAAATTAAGTGCGGACTATGTGGAAGAAAAAGTCAAAATGGCCGATTTTGCCCCGGCCCAGCCTGTATTGCAGTATGTGCATAATGCCGATCAAGCAGAAAGTTGTGCCATCGCGCAAGTCAGAGCCAAAATGGGTGATCCCTTAGTATTTGCTGAATATAAAGATGTCTGGTTGGCCACCAATACGCAACCTGAATCCTGTACCGGTTTAGGTCGTATGATGTTATCAAGTCCGCTGATGACCACACAAGATCGGCAGCAGCGAGTGTGGGTGCAGCTGCGCGCCGGTCAAGCTGGGCAAGCGATTGCAACAGCACAAACCATGGGCATGAATTTATCACTAGCGCAGCTCAATCAAATTCAGGCTAATCCACTGAATTATTTATGGTCAGCCCCTAAAGCCAGCAATATTGATCACGCCTATTTAATTTATGCCATGGGACGTTTAGCCGATAGCGATTTAGATACTGCGATTGCCTCAGTACCACGTGCTGCAGAAGGTACACCGCAAGATGTACAACGCGCACTGTACCGCGCCGTGGGCTATATTGGCGGTACAACGGTGATGAAAAATAACTTTAAAGCCGATGTGATTAAATATTTAGACGCCAGTTATGGTTTGCCATTTAGTGCAGAAGAGGCTGAAATTTATGCCCGTCAAGCCATTCGTTTTAGCCATTGGGAAGCTTTAATCCGCGCGATTGATGCTATGAGCCCAACGCAGCGTCAAGAAGATCGTTGGCAATATTGGTTAGCGCGTGCATCTGAGCAACGTGGTGACAGTAAATCCAAACGCACTGCTCAAGAGATTTATAAGCGCCTAGCGCAAGGCGATGATTATCATAATTTGTTGGCCAAAGCGCGCGTTGGTGAAGCACCCAAACTACCGTTAAGTAGTGAGCCAAGTCAAAGTGATGTGGTGCGTTTAAGCCAAGACATTCATTTTAATCGAGCTTTTGCCTTGCGTAGCGTGGGTGCAGCAGATAGTTATGTTAATCGTGAGTGGAATTGGGCGGTTCGCCAAGCGTACCTAAAACATGACGATGGCTTATTGTTGGCCGCTGCCAAACGCGCCACCGATATGGGCTGGTACGACCGTGCAATCTATGCGGCTGACCGTACTGTTAAAAAACATAACTATAATTATCGTTTTGCTACACCGCATAAAGATTTAGTGGTCAATCATAGCTACCGTGCTGGTATAGATCCTGCATGGGCTTATGGACTCATGCGTCAAGAAAGTCGTTTTAATACAGGCGCACGTTCACATGTTGGGGCTGGGGGGTTAATGCAAATTATGCCAGATACGGCCAAATTGGTGGCTAAAAATATGGGTGAAGCCTATAACCCTGCGGCCTTAACGGATCCAAACACCAATTTACGTTATGGCACGTTTTATTTATCGATGATTCATCAGCAATTGAGTCAAAATGCGGTACTGGCCACAGCAGGTTACAATGCTGGACCTAACCGTGCCCGTCGTTGGCAACCAGAGACACAATCTTTAGCTGCAGATCAATATACAGAATCAATTCCTTTGCTAGAAACACGTGACTATGTCAAACATGTCATGACCAATGCCACGCATTACGGCATGTTGTTGGGGCAGGGTGCTAAACCCATCAGTCAACGTATGACTAGCATCCCAATGCGTATGAGTACTCCTTAAGAGGATGAATGATTTGAACTATTGGACAGGTTTTAGCTTGGCATTATTGACTTGGGGCTTAGCTTCTCAGGTTAATGCAGGCACGCCTGTCACGGGTTATGTAATGCAAATTCAGATGACACCTGCGATGTGTCATCTCAACAGTAGTCAAAGTAAGAAGCGCAAATGTTTAGAGGGGTATTCTTTAAATATTGTGGGTTTATATCCTGAACACATGTCAGCGCGTTGTCGGACCACATCATCGGCCACCTTACCCCCCTTACAAGCCAAAGTGGTAGCACGGGTCATGCCCGATGAACCCGCACGCTTGCAACTTTGGAACAGTGTGGGGGGCTGTGTCCCTATGAATGCCAGTCAGTATTTCCGTGCCATTATTAATTATGCGGATCGTTTAAAAGTTCCGACTGATCTTTCGCGGGCTGAAACCTATCAAGTCTCAGCCAGTCATATTCAGCAAGAATTTTTAAGATTAAATCCGCAGCTCACTAGCAAAGCACTGCATTTTCACTGTCAAAGTCAACGTCATATGAGCTATCTGACCGAAGTTCGAGTGTGTTATAACGCCAAAGGACAGTACAAAGCCTGTCCACAACCGGTTCAATCGAATTGCCCAACACGCTATTACATAAAAGGGGCGTACTAAGTTTTTTTGAAAATTTATTTATATTTTCTATCATACTTTTGTGGAAATGCATTCTGTTTTACATGCATCTGGCGAAGGATTGGAGTACAATCTTTGCCGTTTATGCTTATTAAGATTAAATAGAACAGCTATTTAATCATTATGACGATCCTCGATTGGAGATAATTACATGAAGCAACCTGTTCGCGTTGCCGTTACTGGCGCTGCTGGTCAAATCGGTTACAGCTTATTATTCCGTATTGCTAGCGGTGAAATGTTGGGTAAAGACCAACCAGTTATCCTTCAATTATTAGAAGTTCCTTTTGAGAAAGCTCAAGCTGCGCTTAAAGGCGTAATGATGGAACTTGACGACTGTGCTTTCCCATTATTGGCTGGCATGATCGGTACTGATGATCCTAAAGTTGCATTTAAAGATGCTGATTACGCGCTTCTTGTTGGTTCACGTCCACGTGGTCCAGGTATGGAACGTGCTGAATTACTTACTGAAAATGGTAAGATCTTTATCGGTCAAGGCCAAGCACTGAACGAAGTTGCAAGCCGTGACGTTAAAGTTCTTGTTGTAGGTAACCCTGCGAACACGAATGCTTACATCGCAATGAAATCTGCTCCAGATCTTCCAGCGAAAAACTTCACAGCAATGTTACGTCTTGACCACAACCGTGCGTTAAGCCAACTTGCTCAAAAAGCAAATGTTGCAGTTTCTGATATCAAAACAATGACTGTTTGGGGTAACCACTCTCCAACAATGTATGCTGACTACCGTTTTGCTACAGTAAACGGCGAAAGCTTAAAAGACAAAATCAACGATGCTGAATGGAACAAAGATGTGTTCCTTCCAACTGTTGGTAAACGTGGTGCTGCGATCATCGAAGCGCGTGGTTTATCTTCTGCTGCATCTGCTGCAAACGCTGCAATTGACCATATGCGTGATTGGGCGCTTGGCACAAACGGCGAATGGGTAACGATGGGTATTCCTTCTGACGGTTCTTATGGTATCCCTGAAGGCGTAATGTTCGGTTTCCCTGTAACTTGCGAAAATGGCGAATACAAGATCGTTCAAGGTCTTGAAATCGACGAATTCAGCCGTGAGCGTATCCAATTCACGCTTGACGAGTTAGAAGGCGAGCGCGCAGCAATTGCTGACATGCTTAAATAATTTAGTTTTTAACTAAATTAAAAAAGAGCACTCCTGTTGGGGTGCTTTTTTTATGTACAAAAAATAACACCCTGCAAACGTGTTGTAGCTGATCTTAAATCCAAAGCCCGTTAGTGTAGAAGCAAGTGATGACTTGACAGGATCAGAATATGTTTGATGAACAACCCACTTTAGAATTATTGTTTCAGCAACTTGGCTTAGACAGCAATCAAGCTGACATTGATGCATTTATTAGTGATCATCAATTAGATCAGAACATGCCCTTACATAAAGCGCCATTTTGGAGTCCGTCGCAACGTGACTTTATTATTAGTCACTGGAAAAAAGACGACGATTGGGCGATTGTAGTAGATGAACTCAATGCTTTGTTGCACCAAAATGATGGTAAAGATGTATAGATGCTATGGTTGTACAAATTGAAACAACAAACCTAGTCAAAATGACTAGGTTTTTTTTACGCTTTCTTATAAGTTATACACATAATAAATGACAAATAAATTGATAAGAGGCGCTAATTATGCAACATAAACCATCTTTAGAGCTGTTATTTTCACAATTGGGTCTTGCTAACAGTCCTGCAGCTATTGAACTTTACGTGCGCACTCACCAATTGCCTGCGGCAGTTTCTCTACACGATGCGCCTTTTTGGAATAAAGGTCAGCGCTCATTGCTCATTAGTCATTTGGTACAAGATGATGATTGGGCAATTTGGGTGGATGAATTGAATCAACAATTACATCTAGATGCCTACCGCTTACAAACTGCATAAAAAAACGCCTCATTAGAGGCGTTTTTTTAATGCATTTTGGCTTTTAAAATTTGATGAAACCACTCTTGTTCACGGTAAGCATTAAAACACGGGTGCTGATGTACCAAATCAAAATCAAAATCTTTGCTTTGACTATATTTCTTTAACCAATAACGGGTCATTGCTGGCTCTTCTTTGGCTGCTGAAGCATAAGCCAAGAAGAAGAATACATCGCTATGTTCGGCTTGGGTCAAGGCTTTCATAATTTGCTGTGTAATCAGCGCATAATGCTTTTCGCGCGTTAGCTCAAAGAACAACATATAGGCTTTGGCCAAATGCAAAGATAGCTTGATATACAAAATCATCTCAATTTCTTCAAACTCAATGCGGCCTTGCTCTAATAGCACAATGGCTTCTTGTAAAAAATGCACCTGTTCTTGACGTACTTGGCTAAGAGTGACCAATTGCAAACGTAGATCACCACGCTCTAACGCAAGTTCTGGGGTATTGCCCTGCAAAAATAATTGATCTGTTTCACCAATACGTTGAATAATTTGTTTGGTGGTCATACGCATTGGCTTTATCCTCAATTGCTTACAATATGCAGCCTATTATGAGGCTGATTCTAAAAATTTAAAGGCTTAAAAGATCGAGTTGTCACTACGTAACCAAGCAGTAATGGAGAGGCGTTGTTGTTTGGAAGCTAAAACTTCATGTAGTAAATCACTTTGGAACAGTGCAATACGGTTAGGTTGAGGCTTGATAATATGCCAAGCACCGTGTTTATCTTGCAAGCGTAATTCACCGCCCCAATCATTTTGCCAATGTTCATGCAAATAATACACGCTTGAAATCATACGACCATTTTTGCCTTGCGGATTATCACGGTGCAGCGCATAAAACTCGCCAGCGTTATAGCAGGCAAAATGTGCTTCTACATCTTTAATGCCCAAATAAAAGGCGCGGTTTAAATGATGTGCTAAGGCAGCTAGAGTCTGGCTATGTTGATCGGAGACTTGAAGTTCTGGTTTAAGCCATAAAATATGGTCGCTTCTAATATCACTGACTACACCATTTTGAATGGCGGCGTTGCGAAACTCATCTAAATGTAATAAGCATTCTTGTACGACTGCTTGCTGATAGTGTTGAGGGTAGGCGGCATCAATAATACTCAATCCGTGTTGATCTAAATCATCGAGGATTTGATCAATGTTCCAACCTAAAGGGATTGTGGCTGCGTCCATATACAAACTCTCTATACATCACGAAAAAAGGTCAGCTATTCTAGAGCAAGAATCGGCTCGGAAAGAAACACTTTTTCATGCTAAAATACGTGTTGATCTTAGGAATTGAATGAAACATGAATTACCGACACCATTTCCATGCAGGCAACTTTGCCGATGTCATGAAGCACGTTTTATTGCTTCAGATTTTGACTCGCCTTAATCAAAAAGATAAGCCATATCGCTATATCGATACACATGGTGGTGCGGGTAAATATGATTTATCAACTTCAGCAGCACAAAAATCAGGCGAATTTTTAAATGGTATTCACCGTTTAGTCAAGCTTGATGACTCGATTAAACGTAATGCACCTGAGGGTGTAAAACAGTATTTAGATATTGTTGAAAAAATGCGTGAGGGTTCAGGTAAAGGTGCTTACCCTGGTTCGCCGTGGTTTGCTTTAGAAGGCATGCGCGACACCGATAAAGCCACTATTTTTGAAATGCAGCGTGATGTATTTCAACAGCTATATATGAACATTCGTGACAAGCGCGCAGGTTTACATGAGCGTGACGCTTACGAAGGTTTATTAGGGGTGATTCCACCGAAAGAAAAACGCGGCTTGGTGATGATTGATCCACCTTACGAATTAGAGCGTAAGGACTTCCCACAATTGGTTGAGCTGATTGTTGCCGCTTACAAAAAATGGCCAACAGGCGTATTTGCAATTTGGTACCCAATTAAAGACCGTGCCATGATTGAGCGCTTTGAAAAGAAAATGTACAAAACAGGCATTCGTCGTCAATTGGTCTGTGAAGTCTGTGTGTGGCCAGATGACACCCCTGTGGGCTTAAACGGCTGTGGTTTACTGGTGATCAATCCACCTTGGAAATTCTCTCAAGATGCAGATGAAGCTTTACAATGGTTATTCCCACATTTACGCATGAGCGAAAATGGTGGTCATGCTGCGGTGCGTTGGTTAGTCGGCGAATAAGCACTGACTCAAGATTTAGTTAGAGAAAAATGGTTACAGTTAGGATAGAAAATAATGACAAATCAATCGAAGCCTGAGGGAGAATATAGTTCTCAAGATCACGATCATGATGGGATTACGTTTGAAGTGGTGGAAGAAGAACAAACTCATGAAGGGCGTAAGGTGAAGCGTCGTGGTATCTATCTGTGGCCAAATCTGATAACAACCGCAGCGTTGTTATCAGGCTTTTATTCGATTATTGCCAGTATGAATGGGGAGTTTCAACAAGCCATTTATGCAATTTTTGTGGCTGCATTGCTTGATGGTTTAGATGGTCGTGTGGCACGTGCTATAGGGGCACAAAGTGCCTTTGGTGAGCAGTTTGACTCATTGTCAGATTTACTGGCCTTTGGTGTTGCCCCCGCAATTTTAATGTATAGCTGGAGTTTAAATGACTTAGGTCGTTTAGGTTTAGCAGCTTGCTTTGTCTATACGGCTTGTGCTGCTTTTCGCTTAGCCCGTTTTAATGTTCAAATTGGTGTAGTGGATAAACGTTACTTTATTGGGGTTGCCAGTCCTTTAGCAGCCATCATGATGGTGACCTTGGTTTGGGTGGGCTTAAATACGCCAGAAATCTTTGATTTAAGTGATTTGGGTGTTCAAATTGTTAATGCAGTCTCGATTGTGGTTGCGGGTCTTTTGATGATATCCAATATTAAATATTATTCATTTAAGACTGTTGACCGTAAGCGGGTACCATTTGCCGTGCTACCTCTTGCAGTGTTTATTCTTGCTGCGGTAACGTATAACATTCCAGTAGGTATTTTGGTGATCTCGGTCATTTATGCATTATCTGGTTTTGTAACAACATTTATGGCGAGAAAGAATCACCACGCATAACAAGATAAGGAGCTTGATATGCAGTTGTTTCAGGATTTAATCGATCGTTCTAAACAATTTTATCAGGCTCCACCTCAGCCCGTAGCGCTGCATGCCCAACAAGGGCGTTATAAAATTATTCACCAAGCAATAAAAATTCCAAATTTACCTGCACCACTACATTATCTTAATTTCTACAGCTTAATTGGTCAGCCTCGGGCGCCAATTTTTCAACAGCCGCATCTTAATATCCAGAAGCCTTTACAAGTGGCAACTGTACTCGCGAGCAGTAGTATGCATAGTGTGGGGCATTTTCATGCCTATGACATTGCTCAAGACTGTTCATTTCAAGAGCAACAATTTCAATTTGCTGAGCGTGAACAGCTTTCAGGGAAATTGCCTTATTTAAAATTAGAGAGGCGGGATCCAGAGCTGAGTTTTAAGCTGAACATCCAAAGCTTAGATCTGGTCAGTTATTTTTGTCAGCTACGTTGGTCATTAGGTCAGTATTGGTCGCTCCCTTGTCAGTGTCAGGGACAAGTGATTTATAAAGATCAAGTTTATGCTATTGATCAATTGGGTGTGGTGGAATATGGTCGGGCTATCGACTTTAGTTGGCTACCTTTAGCTTTTTATATTTATCAACTGATTCCGCTCAGTGATACCCAACAATTGATTGTGCTGCAATTGCGGGATCAGTTTAATTTAGTTCTCTACTCACGCTTGTATCTAAAAAATATTGCGACCGGACAAGTACAGATCTTTGATAAAAATTTGTGTTTAGAGATTCAAAGATTATATCCATGTGTAAGAACCCCTAATGATCAATCTATGTATTTACCACGAGTGTTTTGTTGGTCATTGCAACAACATGACATTAAGATAGACATTTGTGGACAAAGTCGTGGTGATTTTAAATTTGGCTTAGCAGCAGGTTTTGTCGGTAGCTTCTCCTATCAAGTCGTCATTAATGGCCAAAAATTTGAAGGTGAGCATGGCTATTGTGAATATGTAGATTGTCGCAGTTTAAAATACCAAGAGCTAAAACAAGATCAAACACAGTGTGATTTGGCTTTTAGTCCTATGGTGATTATCGCTAAAGAAGATGGTTGGTGATTTAATATACAATCAACAACTCAAAATTTATCTTTTTAACTTAAATCACTTGCAAGACGATTAAATCTCTCTATAATGCCCATCCATCGGCGGTGATTGAAATAAATCGCTTGACTCTTGTGAGAATAAGAGTATTATAGCCGACTACTTGCTTCTGACGAAGATGCAAGAAAATCATTAAGAGATTATGAAGAACAACTTGTGTGGATTTTTACTGGTTGATCAATCGAATATATTTTCATTGATAATTGGTAAGAATTTCTCGAAGTTTATTTGAGCAAATTTTTTGTCAGTAATTGATGAGCCAAGATTGGTGCCCTATAGGCACTATTGATTTTAAACTGAAGAGTTTGATCATGGCTCAGATTGAACGCTGGCGGCAGGCTTAACACATGCAAGTCGAGCGGATGAAGGTAGCTTGCTACTGGATTCAGCGGCGGACGGGTGAGTAATGCTTAGGAATCTGCCCATTAATGGGGGACAACAGTTGGAAACGACTGCTAATACCGCATACGCCCTACGGGGGAAAGCAGGGGATCTTCGGACCTTGCGTTAATGGATGAGCCTAAGTCGGATTAGCTAGTTGGTGGGGTAAAGGCCTACCAAGGCGACGATCTGTAGCGGGTCTGAGAGGATGATCCGCCACACTGGGACTGAGACACGGCCCAGACTCCTACGGGAGGCAGCAGTGGGGAATATTGGACAATGGGCGAAAGCCTGATCCAGCCATGCCGCGTGTGTGAAGAAGGCCTTTTGGTTGTAAAGCACTTTAAGCGAGGAGGAGGCTACTTAGATTAATACTCTAGGATAGTGGACGTTACTCGCAGAATAAGCACCGGCTAACTCTGTGCCAGCAGCCGCGGTAATACAGAGGGTGCGAGCGTTAATCGGATTTACTGGGCGTAAAGCGTGCGTAGGCGGCTTTTTAAGTCGGATGTGAAATCCCTGAGCTTAACTTAGGAATTGCATTCGATACTGGGAAGCTAGAGTATGGGAGAGGATGGTAGAATTCCAGGTGTAGCGGTGAAATGCGTAGAGATCTGGAGGAATACCGATGGCGAAGGCAGCCATCTGGCCTAATACTGACGCTGAGGTACGAAAGCATGGGGAGCAAACAGGATTAGATACCCTGGTAGTCCATGCCGTAAACGATGTCTACTAGCCGTTGGGGCCTTTGAGGCTTTAGTGGCGCAGCTAACGCGATAAGTAGACCGCCTGGGGAGTACGGTCGCAAGACTAAAACTCAAATGAATTGACGGGGGCCCGCACAAGCGGTGGAGCATGTGGTTTAATTCGATGCAACGCGAAGAACCTTACCTGGTCTTGACATACAGAGAACTTTCCAGAGATGGATTGGTGCCTTCGGGAACTCTGATACAGGTGCTGCATGGCTGTCGTCAGCTCGTGTCGTGAGATGTTGGGTTAAGTCCCGCAACGAGCGCAACCCTTTTCCTTATTTGCCAGCACTTCGGGTGGGAACTTTAAGGATACTGCCAGTGACAAACTGGAGGAAGGCGGGGACGACGTCAAGTCATCATGGCCCTTACGACCAGGGCTACACACGTGCTACAATGGTCGGTACAAAGGGTTGCTACCTCGCGAGAGGATGCTAATCTCAAAAAGCCGATCGTAGTCCGGATTGGAGTCTGCAACTCGACTCCATGAAGTCGGAATCGCTAGTAATCGCGGATCAGAATGCCGCGGTGAATACGTTCCCGGGCCTTGTACACACCGCCCGTCACACCATGGGAGTTTGTTGCACCAGAAGTAGGTAGTCTAACCGTAAGGAGGACGCTTACCACGGTGTGGCCGATGACTGGGGTGAAGTCGTAACAAGGTAGCCGTAGGGGAACCTGCGGCTGGATCACCTCCTTAACGAAAGATTGGCGACCGGTAAGAATCCACAACAAGTTGTTCTT
>NZ_JCAKMX010000012.1:0-113860 GCF_059515825.1 Acinetobacter sp. CY17 | reverse complement strand
TAAAGAAAAAGAAGAATTTCCCGTTATTTAGTGTTGAGAAAAAGTACAATAAACTGATTGGAAAAATACGAGTTGTGATCGAACACATCAATAGTCAATTGAAAACATTTAGAATATTAAGTGAACGCTATCGAAATAGACGGAAAAGATTCGGTTTACGCATTAACTTAATTGCTGCACTGGTAAACCGAATAAACTTGCAATAACCACTTTCGCAAGAGATCTAATTAAATTTATGTTTAATAAACAACAAATTTAATTACTTAGAGTACTAAAGTTATAACTTGTAAAATATTTGGTTCATGAACCTAGCTATGAATAGATATTTTCCTACTAAAAAGGTCTTAAGAATAGACTAAATTTGTCTAGAAGAGTGGGGGCTATTCACACCTCATTGAAACCCCTTTAAGAAAGGGGATGCCGATCCTCTATACCACCAACGGTGGGTGAAGCTTGTCAGCATTCTTAAATATTTATCGTCACCATCACGGCATAGACGTGCGCTTATGGTAAATCATACTTACATAACTTAGACCTATAAGATTTGGCGGTTTTAACTATTAAAGCTGTAGTAATGGCATGGATACACCTTGCAGCGACAAACTAGGTGTCAAAGCTGGGTAAGTGAATTACTAGACTTCACTGTATTTAGTTCTCAATTTTAAGTTTTATTAAAGGAAGTATGAAAATCATACTTCCTTTTCAATCTGCTTCACAATAAAACTTTAGAGTTGAAGCAACAGATCAAATCTAAATCAGATTTGAAAAATAATTACGGTGGATACTGTCCTGTGGTAATAACTCTAATAAACGCTGTACCGCATCAATTCGGTCATGTGTTTGCCCAATAATTCTTAATAATTGATCGATATCCTTTATTTGATAGATCAACTGGCTTAAACGGGCATCAAAACAATGTCTCCAAGTGCTGAGTAAAGGGCTTTCTGATTTAGAGAGAAAGCTACCTTTATATAGCGAGAATGTACTGGAAATAAGATTTGCATTTAATGATTGTTCAGCGCGTAAAAAATCACATTGGACTTCACAGCTAAGCCTATAAATGCGAGCCTCAATTGAATGAGGTAATAGGCTACGAAGTTGTGAAACCTCAGCCTTTAGGGTTTTTAGGCTGACACTACGCTCACCATAAAGGGCATAGTGTAACTCTTCTAAGCCAATGCCATGGGGATGCAAAGCTAAAATGCAAAGTATTTCAATTTGACGGTGACTCAAGTTCAAGGTATGCCCATTAAATTGAACCCAAGGCGAGCCTAGCGCCTTAATGTATAAAAAATTTTGCTGTTCAAACTTTATGGCTCGTTGTATTAAATCCGCACAGCGTTCAACTGCAAGCAGCCCCAAAGGAGTATGTTTTTTATATTTTGTGGAAAGGTTAATAATGCCATGAAATTGCCCTGATGTCGGATCCCAGATCGGCGCGGCATAACAAACCCAATCTCGAACACTGTCCATTTGGTTTTCATGAGAATAGACACAACTTGATATTTGGCTGTTCAACGTCATACCAATCGCATTGGTCCCAACAGCCTGTGTAGACCAATGCCCACCCTCAATAAAATGAACCTGTTCGGCAGAAGAAAGCATTGCAGAACTACTCCATGTCCATAAGAGAGTCCCGTGATGGTCTGTAAGACCAATAGCCATATCTGAATCTTCCGCTATTTTGAGTAAGTCAGCATAATTATGTTGGATAGAGCGGCGAAATAAAGACGTTTTATCTTCTGGAGGTAAGGCTAAAACAGGGGCGGTATGTACAGTATGTTGATTAATTAAATGGGTTGTTTGCAGATTTTTTGCAGATGCGGTATTGAACAGGTTCATATCATATTCCTTTATGATGAGACTGTAATATTTTTAAATTTTAGAAATGAGTTTCCAAATTTATAGTCATTTACGTCATTTCTTCTTGCCTCAATTTTAAATGCTTTTATCTTTGCTTGGTTAAATCATATCTTTTGGCTTTACCAGTCCTTGAGTTACTTTAAAAGTGTTCTTATGAGCTGAAAATGACTATTTCCATCTGAAATGTTAATAAACGTAAATAGGATGAAAATTCATTCGCTCATGTAAGGGCTAGGCACAGCTTCACCATGATACTGACGGTCTGCAAAATAACTTGATCGTACTAATGGCGCACTCCAAATATTTTTAAACGCTAAGCGCTCTCCATGTGTTTGATAATGCTTAAACTCTTGCAACGTAACAAAACGATGAATTGGCGCATGAGATTTAGATGGCTGTAAGTATTGACCGATTGTGACATAGTCTACTTGATAATCTTTCAAATCATTTAATAACACAATAACCTCAGCCTCGACTTCTCCTAAACCGACCATCAAACCACATTTCGTTGGAATTTCAGAACAGTAGTGTTTAAATTTTTTGAGTAAATCCAATGAGTGCTTATAGTCAGCGCCTGGTCGCATGGCTTTATACAGACGTGGAACGGTTTCAATATTATGATTAAAAACATCGGGTGGGTTTTGGCTCAGAATCTTCAGGGCAATATCTGCACGACCACGAAAATCAGGAACCAAAATTTCTATCAGAGTCTCTGGACTGGTTTGACGAATTTCTCGAATGCAATCTGCAAAATGCTGTGCACCACCATCTTTTAAGTCGTCTCGATCAACAGAAGTAATCACGACATACTTTAAGTTTAGATTCTTGACTGTTTCAGCCAGATGCTTTGGCTCATTAGGATCTAGGATATTAGGACGACCATGTGCGACATCACAGAATGGGCAGCGTCGAGTACAAATATCTCCCATGATCATAAACGTTGCAGTCCCTCCGCTAAAGCATTGTGGCAAATTGGGGCAGGCCGCTTCTTCACAAACCGTATGTAGTTTCTGTTGTCGTAATAAATCCTTAATGATTTGAACTTCATCAGGTTGACTAATTTTAGTCCGAATCCATTCTGGCTTTTTCGGTGTCGTTTCCGTTGGAACAACTTTAATTGGAATACGCGCCATTTTTTCAGCGCCACGTAGCTTCTTTCCAGTTAATAATGTGTTATTTAAATCCATTACAAACACTCCATCGTTTAAAATAATTAATATAGATCCCGATATTAAATAAGCTCTTTTAGGTGCTTTAATAATATTAAAACAGTGCAAAAAACTTATCATATAAAATAAAGGTTGGTTAAAGGTTTGTTTTCATATGTGATTTAACTACTGTAAAATTTTAAAAAATTTTTTAAGTTCTTAACCTTCTGTTTTTAATATTTTTCTCATCTTTTTATGCATTATATTTTTTTAGTCTAATATGAAATTAAATAAAAATATATTTATATAAATATACGGTTTAAAAATTCAACCATTAATTTTTGGATTTTCTTTTAAGCGTAATTAATAAGGAACAAAGATATGCAATTAACGGAAGAGCAATTGCTAGCAGCATACAAAAGAATGCGCGACATTCGTGAATTTGAGGATCGACTTCACGATGAAAATAATACAGGTGATATTCCCGGTTTCATCCATTTATATAGCGGCGAGGAAGCTGTTGCCGTAGGGATCTGTGAAAATTTAACAGACAAGGACTTCATTACATCAACGCATCGTGGTCATGGACATTGTATTGCTAAGGGCTGTGACATTCATGCCATGATGTTAGAAATTTTTGGCAAAGATGATGGTTTGTGTCGTGGTAAAGGCGGCTCAATGCACATTGCGGACTTAGATAAAGGCATGCTCGGTGCAAACGGTATTGTGGGTGGTGGTCCACCTTTGGCTATTGGGGCAGCTTTAAGTGCTAAAACACTGAAAAATGGTGGGATTGGTCTATCTTTTACCGGTGATGGCGGGTCAAATCAGGGCTTAACTTTTGAAGCCATTAATATGGCTGTCGTGTTAAAGCTCCCTGTCATTTTTGTTTTTGAAAACAACGGTTTTGGTGAAGGCACTGCACACGACTATGCCGTAGGCAGTAAAGACATTGCAGGCCGAGCAGCAGGTTTTGGCTTACCCGCTGAAAAAGTAGATGGAACAGACTTTTTTGCTGTGTATGAAGTTGCACAAAAAGCCATTGAACGTGCCCGCTGTGGTGAAGGTCCGAGTGTGATTGAAACGGTAACCAACCGTTTTTATGGACATTTTGAAGGTGATCCGGGGCTTATTCGTTCCAAAGAAGAACTGGATTATGTCAAAGAACATAAAGACCCATTGAAAATATTCCGTGAAAAAGTCAAGGATAAAATTGACGAAGCCAAACTGGATGCGATTGATGCCCAGTCTAAAGCCAATGTAGACGATGCCGTTGCAAAAGCACGCGCAGCTCAGTACCCAGAAGTCTCTCAGTTACTTACTGATGTTTACGTCTCTTACTAAAGGAATAGTAGAAAAATGCCAAATAAAAGTTATCGAAACGCGATTAAAGAAGCAATTGAATTAGAAATGCGCCGAGATTCGAGTGTCATTGTGGTCGGTGAAGATGTTCGTGGTGGGCATGGTGGCAAAAATACAGATGACAATAAACTGGAAGGTTTTGGCGGTGTACTTGGTGTAACCAAAGGCTTATGGACTGAATTTGGTTCTGAGCGAGTCATTGACACCCCGATTACAGAATCGGCGATTATTGGTATGGCGGCAGGTGCTGCTGCAACTGGTTTAAGACCTGTGGCAGATTTAATGTTCATGGATTTTTACGGCGTGTGTTATGACATGCTGTATAACCAAGCGGCTAAATTCCGCTATATGTTTGGTGGCAAAGCCAAAGCGCCACTCGTTGTAAGAGGCATGATCGGTGCAGGTTTTTCCGCAGCAGCGCAGCATTCTCAGTCGCCATATAACGTGTTTGCCTCAGTGCCTGGTTTAAAAGTGGTGGTGCCTTCAAGTGCCTATGATGTGAAAGGGTTGTTGATTCAAGCCATTCGAGATGACGATCCAGTAGTCTTTTGTGAGCACAAGTTGTTGTACGACATTAAGGGCGAAGTGCCAGATGAGGCCTACACTATTCCTTTTGGTGTCGCAAATTACACCCGTGAGGGCACAGATATCACCATTATTGCCTTAAGCCTGATGGTGCATCGTGCCAATGAAGTTGCTGACAAGCTCGCAAAAGAAGGCATTTCGGTTGAAGTGGTTGACCCTCGCACCATTTCTCCATTAGACGAAGATGGCATCTTAGAGTCTGTGGCTTCAACAGGTCGTGTGGTGATTGTAGATGAATCTGCGGCGCGTTGCGGTTTCGGACATGATGTGGCTGCACTCATTGCACAGAAAGGCTTTCATTTTCTTAAAGCACCAATCGAGTTAGTCACTCCACCACACTCACCCGTACCATTTTCACCAGTATTAGAAAAAGAATGGCTACCAAGTGTAGAACGCATCGAACAGGCTGTACGTAAGACGTTGGAGGCTTAGGATGAGCGAAATTAAAACCTTAGAAATCCCAAAATGGGGTTTGTCCATGGAAGAGGGCACGATTGCCCAATGGCTGATTCAAGAAGGTACTCAATTTAGTAAAGGACAGGAAATTTGTGAAATTGAAACCACAAAAATCGTCAATGTTCTGGAAGCGCCTTTCGATGGCTTGCTACGAAAGATTATTGCTAAAGATGGTGACACGCTGGTCGTAGGAGGAGTCATTGCAATTTGTGCAGACGCTCAAGTTTCCGATGCAGAAGTTGAAGCATTTGCACAGTCCTTAGGTGGAACACCTGCTGTAACTGAAAATAAAGCGGTAGCAGCGGTTCCTGAAAAAGTAGCTGTAGCTCAAGTTGAAACCAAAGTACAAGCTGCTCCTAAACAGAACAGTGTTGGTAATGGATCAAAAGCTGTGGCTCAGGGCGGATATTCTATTCCTGCTGCGTTACAAGGCTTCCAACAAAGCGATGATATTTTTGCAACGCCACATGCCTTGAAATTGGCTGAAAAGCATAATGTAAACTTGTCTCAGATTACTGGTTCTGGACGTGAAGGTCGTATTAGTGTTCACGATGTTCAGACCGGAGTTCAAGCTGCTGGTGGTTCTTGGCCAGATGTGCGTCATCAAGCCAGTACGAAAGCCGCGAAATCTAAAGCAGATGATAGTTATGTTCTAGCAACACCTGTTGCCCGCCGTTTAGCAAAACAATGGGGTATTAATTTGCATGATTGTCGTGCATCGGGTTCACGTGGACGAGTTTGCAAGGAAGATGTTGAAGCTGTATATCAACGTGAAAACCCTGTACAAGCTCAACATGCTAACCATGCGCATCCAACAGAGTCAGCAAAATTTACCGCTGTGGCTATGAATGGTATGCGTAAAGCAATCGCTTCACGGCTACAAGCGGCAAAACGCAATGCACCACATTTTCGCTTAACGATAGACTTAAATGTTGAGTCGGTTCAGGCTTTGCGTCAGCAAATTAACAGTACCGTACCGCAAGTCAAGCTGTCCATTAACGATATGCTGATTAAAGCGGCTGCGGCTGCACTGATCAAAGTTCCACAGGTTAACGTTCAGTTTGATGAAGAAAATCAGCAAATTTTACAGTTTGAACAGGCTGATATTTCGGTTGCTGTGGCAATCGAAAACGGGCTGATCACACCAATTATTAAAGCAGCGAACCGTAAATCTTTGGCGCAAATTTCCAATGATATGCGTGATCTGGCGACACGCGCCAAAACTGGGAAATTAGCACCTGATGAGTTTCAAGGCGGTAGTTTCAGTATTTCCAATTTGGGAATGCTTGGTATTCAACAGTTTGATGCCATTATTAACCCACCTCAAGGTGCAATTCTGGCTTTAGGTGCAGTAGAGAAACGTGCTGTCGTCGAAAATGATGAGATTGTTGTTCGTGAAATGGTGACCGCAACATTGTCTTGTGATCATCGTGTCATTGATGGTGCGTTGGGTGCTCAATTCCTATCGGCATTTAAGCAGTTTGTTGAAAAACCTGCATTGATTTTGGTGTAGGAGGAATAGCCATGTCAGATACACAATTTGATCTTGTGGTTATTGGTGCTGGTCCTGGAGGATATGTCGCTGCGATTCGCGCAGCGCAACTGGGATTAAAAACGGCAATCGTTGAAAAACAACACTTAGGCGGAGTGTGTCTTAATTGGGGATGTATTCCAACCAAGGCATTATTGAGCGGGGCTGCGCTTGCGCAGCAGTTCAAACATGCTGGGCAGTTTGGCTTTACGCTTAACGCGATTGATTTTGACATTCAAAAACTGGTCCATCATAGCAGACAGGTTTCTGAGCAACTGGTGCAAGGTATCGGTCAATTATTGAAAAAAAATCAAATCACTGTTTTTAACGCAGCAGCCCAGTTTATTGCCAAAGAGCAATTAGAGCTTACAGATGCGAATGGTCAAAAACAGCAGATTTCTGCACCGCATATTATTGTCGCAACAGGTGCACGTGCGGCCAATTTGCCTCATATTCCTGTAGATGGCCATCAGGTCTGGAGTTATAAAGAGGCTTTAGTTCCAGAACAATTACCAAAATCTTTACTGGTCATTGGTTCGGGGGCTATAGGCAGTGAGTTTGCAAGCCTATACCAAGACTTAGGCTGCCAAGTCACCTTGGTTGATATTGCAAAGCAGATTCTCCCTAGCGAAGACATTGAAGTTTCGAAGTATGTAAAAAAGCAATTTGAACAGCAGGGTATGCAGGTTTTAACCGAAGCGACTGTAAAAAAAATAGAAACTGATCAGGCTCAAGTACATTGTCATATTGAAACTGCCACAGGTGTGCAAATCATTACTGTTGAAAAGGTGCTTTCAGCTATTGGCGTGAAACCGAATGCTGAAAATCTTGGCCTAGACGCTTTGGGCATTGAATTTGAGGATGGTTTTATTAAAGTCGATTCATGCTGTAAAACCAATGTAGTGGGCATTTATGCAATTGGTGATGTCGCAGGTGCACCCTGTTTGGCACACAAAGCCAGTCATGAGGCCATTCTTTGTGTGGAGAAAATTGCAGGCCTAAGTCATGTACATGCTTTAGACCGTACACAAATTCCGGGGTGTATCTTTACCCATCCACAAGTGGCTAGTATTGGTTTGACAGAACAGAAAGCGAAAGCTGCGGGCTTGAATATCAATGTGGGTAAGTTTCCCTTACAAGCGAATGGTAAAGCATTGGCTTTGGGCGATAGCGCAGGATTTGTTAAAACCATTTTTAGTCAGGAAACGGGTGAATTGTTGGGTGCTCACATGGTTGGGCATGAAGTCACCGAACACATCCAAGGTTTTGCGATCGCAAAATACCTAGAAGCTACGGATGAAAGCTTAGCACAGGTCATTTTCCCTCATCCTACTTTATCTGAGGCGATGCATGAGTCGGTCTTGTCTGCGATGCAACGTGCAATTCATATCTAAGGAGTCGCAACATGCCTAGGGGTTTAAACAATAAAGTTGCATTAATTACGGGTGCAGCACAAGGAATTGGACGTGGTATTGCCTTACGTTTAGCGCAAGAAGGTGTTCATATTGCTTTGGTCGATCTTCATCAACAAAAGTTAAATGTTGTTCAAAAAGAGGTTGAAGCCTTTGGCGTAAAAGCCACTACATTTATTGCGGATATTTCAGATCCAATACAAGTCAGTCATGCAATTGATCATGCCGAATCGACACTTAATGGTTTTGATATCATGATCAATAATGCAGGTATTGCACAAGTTAAAGCTTTGGCAGAAGTAACACCGAATGAATTTAACCAAATTATGAACATCAATGTCGGTGGTGTACTTTGGGGGATTCAAGCTGCAGCAAATAAATTTAAACAACGCCAACAGGCTGGAAAAATTATTAATGCATGCTCAATCGCAGGTCATGAAGGTTTTGCTTTACTCGGTGTTTATTCGGCAACTAAATTTGCAGTTCGTGCATTGACGCAAGCAGCGGCTAAAGAATATGCCAGTGCTGAAATTACTGTAAATAGTTATTGCCCAGGTGTTGTAGGCACAGACATGTGGGTCGAAATAGATCAGCGGTTCTCTGAAATTACAGGTGCACCAATTGGTCAAACGTATAAAAAATATGTAGATGGTATTGCTTTAGGACGTGCTGAAACACCAGATGACGTGGCTGCATTAGTTGCATTTTTAGCCAGTGAGGATGCAAACTACATTACAGGTCAGTCTATTTTGACAGATGGTGGAATGGTTTACCGTTAATATCAACATAAGGAATACAGAATGAAAGCAGCTCGTTTTTATGATCGAGGGGATATTCGAATTGAAGATATCCCTGAACCGAAAGTACTTCCAGGCACAGTGGGAATTCAAGTTGCATGGTGCGGTATTTGCGGTACAGATTTACATGAATTCATGGAAGGCCCTATTTTTATTCCACCTTGTGGTCATCCACACCCAATTTCGGGAGAATCTGCACCTGTAACAATGGGACATGAATTTTCAGGCGTAGTTTATGCAGTTGGTGAGGGTGTAGACGATATCCAAATTGGACAACATGTCGTAGTTGAACCCTATATTATTGCGGATGATGTCCCGACTGGCCTGAATGATAAGTATCATTTATCAAAAAATATGAACTTTATTGGTTTAGGCGGACGTGGCGGCGGTCTTTCTGAAAAAATTGCAGTTCAACGACGTTGGGTACATCCTATTTCAAATGATATTCCCTTAGATCAGGCCGCATTGATAGAACCTTTATCTGTCGGTCATCATGCCTATGTCAGAAGTGGTGCAAAAGCTGGCGATATAGCACTGGTTGGTGGAGCAGGCCCTATAGGCTTACTTTTATCAGCCATTTTAAAGGCTAAAGGTCTCACGGTCATCATTACTGAATTGAGTGCAAAGCGTAAAGTGATGTGTGCTGAAATAGCAGGAGACATTCACTTGTGAGATTCTAGGCAGCCGACTTGTAAAAATCTTCTGCCATTTGATTTGGTGTCTTAAAATGTAGACCTTTCTTTTTATAGAATAAGACCTTAAAGAAAACCTATTTAACTGAAGCAAACATAAAAGTGCATTACTAATTTGACAGATAATAAAACCTGATTTAATCTATATCAGAAATAATGAACAAGTTAGCAGGTGTATTATATTTAACTTATGTTCACCTAAAGTCTAATTCATAATATAAATTAATTAAAACCACATATATTACAAAATCTTATGTATATTTTTTTGATTTTAGAAAAAATCCACTTCATGAACTTAGCATTTTCAAGTTCTTATATTACTTATGAATCGCTTAGACAAAATTTTGTAGGTGAAAATATCTTGATAGCATTTGAAATTATTTTAGTCGTTAAAAGCCAGAAAATAAAAAAGCTTCTACTTTGAAATCACAGAAATTTCTAACTCAAGTCCAGATATACTGACTAAAACATAAAAGAGATCACAGTTCTGCTGTCATCTTTTTTAATGTCTAAATTTTAATTAAGATTATGATATTTCAAGCTGAGTAATAGGTTCTACTTTTAAAGTTACTTGATGATTTTCATACATAACTTTTGCCAATAAAGCAAAGAATGAAATGGCTGCGGGAATTGCCAGTACAAAGAAAATCTGCGCCAGTCCGAGTTCATAACTAAAAATTAAAGAACCATAAAAAGCACCGAGAATTGCACCGGTACGTCCAATACCATGCATCCAGGAAACGCCAACTGCACGACAGGATGTCGGATAGGTCATGGCAGCTAGTGGTAATAAAGAAGATTGTGCACCCACCAGAAGCGCACCGATCAGAAAAATTGTGATTCCCAGTAATAGTACATTGCTATGTACCAAGCCTGCGATGATGAAAAATAGAACAGCAATCAGATAAGCATATTTCACCACTTTCGTTGGGTTGATTTTATCCATATACCAGCCCATGATGATGGCTCCAATGACACCACCAAAAGGGAAAATTGCCGTAATTAAACTGAATTGCTGGGTACTTAATCCTGCTGTTTTTAGAATGGTTGGCATCCAGCTGGTTAATAGATAAAAGACCAATAAACTGGTAAAACAACAAGCCCATAAAGAGATCGAATTCCAGCGATATCCAGCCCAAAGCACTTTAACCGGGTTTTCTATGATTTCGGTTTGAGACTCACCCAAAGATAGTTTGGCAGTAGGGTTTAAAAGTTGACCTTCGATTTGACTAAGAATGACACGTGCTCGCTCATGCTGGTTAATCTTCACTAAATATTGCACAGACTCAGGCAATTTCATGAATAAAATAACTGCGAGCACAAGAGGAATGATACCGCCAATCATAATGACAATTTCCCAGCCAAAATGATCGAGTAAATACGCAGAAAGCACCCCACCAAAAGAAATACCAAGCATAAAGCCACAGCCTGCCAGCCCAGTTAAAAAGGCTTTCCGTTTTACGGGCATATATTCAGATACCAGAGTACTAATATTCGGCATTGCAGCGCCTAAACCAAGACCGGTAATAAAACGGTACAGCATCAGTTCATGCGTCGTGCTGGCAAATCCACATAAAATAGTAAAAACAGAAAATAGAATACAGGTTGTGACAATTAAACCTTTACGGCCAAATTTATCGGCCAATGGCCCTGAAAATAAAGCACCTAAACACATACCGACCAGTGCAGCACTCATCACAGGGGCAAGGGCAGGCTTACTGATTCCCCAATCCTCAATCAGCTTGGGTGCAATAAAACCGATAATGCCTGTATCTAAACCATCACAGAAAAAGACCAGAAAACCAAAAGCAAAGACCATCCACTGAAAGGGAGAAAGTTTTTCTCGGTCAATGATGTGCTGAGGTTGGATTATTTGCATGCTCACTCCTTCATTCTACTGTTTTTTGAGTAATGTCAAAACAAAGCTTAAGAAGCGTGCTTTGTTCTATTCACTTTGATTGAACGAAAGAATGGAAATTTCCACTATCCAAAAATATACAGGTCTACATCCATTTTTAGCATTTAAAACTATATATATGATTTGAAATAAAATTTTATCAATACGCTAGAATCTGCCCTGTTCAAAACTTTATGAAAACGGATAAAACGTACAAATTTTATGGATAGTTTTCGAGGGTTTTAATCTACAAGATAAATTCAAGACAGAGGAGATCAGAGAATGACAGGTTCTTATATTACGATTGAAAACGGGGATAAAAAATTCAATGCTTACCTGGCTGTGCCAGAAGCTGGTAAGGGTCCGGGAATTGTTTTATGTCAGGAAATCTTTGGCATCAACAGCGTAATGCGTGAAAAAGCCGATTTCCTTGCGGAAGAAGGTTATACCGTATTGGTTCCAGATTTATTCTGGCGTGCTCAGGCAGGCATTGAGCTGGGTTATACCGAAGCTGATTTCGCAAAAGCATTTGAGCTTTATCAAGGCTTTGATGAAAACCTTGGTGTTGAAGATATTAAAGACACGCTAGCAACTTTAAAAACTTTAGATGAATGTGATGCTGAAGCAGGTTTGGGTGTAGTAGGGTATTGCTTGGGTGGTAAATTGGCTTACCTGGCTGCATGCCGTCTGCCTGAAGTGGCATGTGCTGTAGGCTATTACGGCGTAGGTATTGAAAATAATCTGGACGAAGCGAAGAATATTCAAGGCAAGCTTGTACTCCATATGGCTGAACTTGACCAATTCTGCTCAGCTGACGTACGCACACAAATTACTGAAGCGTTATCAGCCTATAAAAAGCATGTGAAAACATTCCTTTACCCGAATGTTGATCATGCCTTTGCCCGCCCGCATGGCGATCACTACCACAAACCAAGTGCTTTAATTGCTCACGAACGTACAGTCACTGCTTTACGTAAAGCGATTGGTCCTGAATACGACTTGGAAGCCCTGTGGGAAGATCACTGCAAATACGAATTTGAAACCCGTGATGTGCCAGCAACGATGGCGACTATGGTGGCAGAACCCTATGTCAACCATATCCCAACATTGACTGGCGGTGTAGGTTACGCACAGCTTTCACGTTTCTACCGTCATCACTTTGTACACAATAACCCGCAGGATATGAGCTTAATCTCGATCTCCCGTACTGTGGGTGTCACCCAAGTAGTAGATGAATTCATCATGCGCTTTACCCATGATCAGGAAATTGACTGGCTTATTCCTGGCATCAAACCAACCGGAAAATTTGTTGAAATTCCAATGCTGGGTGTTATCAAGTTCCGTGGTCCAAAACTGTGCCATGAGCATATTTATTGGGATCAGGCGAGTCTTTTAGTACAGCTCGGTTTGATCGATCCAACAGGTTTGCCAGTAGCAGGTGCAATTACCGCACACAAACTTCTTGATGAGACCTTACCTTCTAATGAATTGATGCCAACCTGGCCATCAAGTGAAGGGAAGCCAATCGACTGATTTGCCTGAAGGCATTACCGAATGGGTAGATCAGTCAACCTCGGCAAAGCTGATCTACTCCTTAAAATTCTGGAGTAATTATGAAACAGACACAACGTTTCTTAGCAGAAGAAGCAGATAAAAAACAACTACGCGGTTTATTAGGTCAGTTTGCAACAGGCGTTACTGTGGTCACAACGACTGGTCAAGACGGGCGTAAAGTTGGTATGACAGCAAATTCTTTTACATCCGTCTCTTTAGAGCCACCATTAATTTTATGGAATATTGCAAAAACGGCAACTCATCTGGATGATTTCCGGAAATGTGAGCATTTCGCGATTAACATCTTAAATGAACAGCAAGAGCAAACCTCTAATCATTTTGCCAGATCTGCAGCTGATAAGTTTAATTCAATTGATCAGGTGGAAGATGTTTTAGGCATTCCGGTGTTATCGGATGCTTTAGCGACTTTAGTATGCAAGAACTATCAGTGGGTTGAAGCGGGAGATCACTACATTATTCTGGGTCAAATTGAACATTGCAGTATAAATTCTGGCAAACCGTTGTTATTCCATAACGGTAAATATCATCAAGCGAAGCTTCATCCTGTTCATTTGGAACAATGTGCTTAATTAATTCTATTCAAATCTAAATCAAGCAATTCATTTATAGGCATTGCGCTTAAGGCACAGTGTCAGGGGGAAGTCATGTCTAAACATCCATTTTTAGAAACCAATAAATTCCTGCTCGGTACTTTTGCGAGCAACTGTTCTGGTGGGATGACCATTTCAAAACTGCCTGAAGGCTGGGATGCGAGCTGGGAAAAAAACCTGAAGTTAGCTCAACTCCTTGATGATGCGGGTATCGACTTTATGCTGCCAATCGCACGTTTTACCGGTTATGGTGGTGAAAAAGATTTCCAAGGCACGGTGCTTGAAACCATTACCTGGGCATCGGCTCTTTTAGCCAGTACAAAAAATCTGGTCGTATTTGCTACGATTCAAACTGCAGTCAACCATCCCATGGCGGTAGCCAAACAAATTGCGACCATGTCTAAAATTGGTCAGGACCGTGTAGGTTTAAATATTGTCGCAGGCTGGAACAAGCCTGAATATGACGCACTCGGTCTGGAATTGCCGGATGATCATGAAACTCGCTATGGCTATGCCCAAGAGTGGTATGACCTGATTAAAAAAGTCTGGGAAAGTGAAGAATCCTTCGATTTTGATGGCAAATATTTTAAAACCAAAGGCAGTTACGGCAAGCCCCGCCCAAATTATGTTCCACCGATTTTTAATGCTGCGGGCTCAAAAAACGGGCGTGACTTTGCCATCAATAATGCGGACTTCCTGTTTACCCCAGTATCTGATTTAGAGCGTTCAGCAGAAGAAGTAAATGAACTTAAACAGGCTGGTTTAGAGAAGGGACGTACGACCAATGTCATGACATTCTCGCATGTGATCTGCCGTCCAACGTTGGAAGAAGCCCAAGCTGAATGGCAACGTCAATTAGATAATGCGGACATTCCAGCCTTAGATAACCTGATGAACCTCATGTTTGCCCATGCACAAAGTTTCCCGGCTGAAATCCGTCAGCAATTGCGTGACCGTATGGCGGTTGGTCATGGTGGGTTCCCATTGGTTGGTACACCTGAGCAAGTGGCAAAAAGCATTGAAGATTTACATCAAGCAGGCTTTAGCGGTACGACCATATCTTTCCTGGATTATGTCGAAGAATTCCCTTACTTCCGTGACAACGTTCTGCCACTGCTAGAAGCAAAAGGGGTGCGTTAATTTTTCACCAAGCCAATCGTTATAACGGTTGGCTTTTTTTATGCACTGTAAAAAGGAAATGTATACATGCAATTTCTGAATATGGCCTTGAAAGGCCTGGGGTTGGGTTTAATCACTGCAGCAAGTATAAATACGCAGGCAGCAGAGTGGAGTGATACCTCCATTGCACTCAGTTACGGAACCGAGTTTTCAGAACCGTTTAAAAATAATGAGGATGGTAGCGCTTTTGAAATTGAAAAGCATATTATTTCATTGGTACATGTGAGTGGTTATAAATACGGCAGCAATTTCTTCCAGGTCAATCTTCATCAGTCAAACAATGAACCAAATGGCAATGTGTCTGGCGAAGGTGCTCAGGAAGCTTATGTCATCTACCGACATACTTTTGATTATGAAAAAATCTTTGGCACCATTCAGGATAAACCTGATTTTCTACGAGGGGTCGGTTTTATCGTTGGTGGTGACTGGAATACTAAAAATGATGATTACGGCTCTAACCGTGAGATGTGGGTCGCTGGTCCAAGTATTATGTTTAATGTCCCAGGATTTTTAAACTTCAATGTTTTGGGCTATTATGAAAGTAATAAGCCAAATGTCATTGATGGTAAATATACCTACGATCCATACCTGGCATTGCAACTTTCCTGGGGTCTTCCAATACAAAAAACAGGATTAGAATTTAATGGTATTGCGGTCTGGATGAGTGAAAAAGGAAAAAATGAGTTCGGGGGAGATACCAAAGCTGAAACCTTTATTGATACCTCAATCATGTATGACATTGGCAATGCTTTAGGTGCAAAGGCACAAACCTTTAAAATAGGGCCAGCTTATCAATATTGGAAAAATAAATACGGGAATGATACTAAAGGTGAGGCAGGCAAGGGGGCAACTGCAAGCGTACCAATGATTCGGGCAGCCTATCATTTTTAAGCATAAATCTTTGTAATGAAAAAAGAGGTCTCAATTTGACCTCTTTTTTGTGACTTATAAAAAAGGAAGCATATCTGAAAATCAATATGCTCCCAAAATATGGAAATAGAAGAAATTATCGACGTGTTAAAAGTGCTTGTTGTTGCAACATCGATTTACGAATGGTATCACTTGGGCTTTCACCAAATTGTTGTTTATATTCAATCGAGAAACGCCCTAAATGATTCACACCCCATTTCATGGCGATATTGGTAATATTCTTTTTATCCTGAGCTAAGGACAATTCTTGATAAATACATTTTAAGCGGTAATAGCGGATATAACTGTTAAAGGACACTTTCATACGATCACGAAAAGCTTTAGATAGTTTTTGCTTAGATACACCAGCAATATGTTCGAGATCCTCACTGCAAATATTATGCTGGATGTTGTCGTGAATATATTTTAATGCACGTTTAAGAAACTCTGGATCGTTGTTATGATTGTCACTGAGTAGATAGCTGTAATTATGGGGTTGTGACAATAACAGAGATTTGACAAGAATTTTTTCAAAATCATGTTTGATTTCATTCATTAAACAATCAAACTTCATCTCCTGTTTGCTATAAGAACCAAAATATTCGAGCAGATTCCACCATGCATTGATGCGTTCATTCTGTCCCGACATAATATGTTCAAATTCGATCGGGGCATTGAGTGGACGTTGAATTAGGTCCGAAAGTGTATTTTCAAGCAGCGGTTTAGAAATGGAAATAAAAGACTGAATACAATCACGTTCAATCTCAATTTCAAACTTGTCGAAAGGCGACACAATGGCTGCATTACCGTGACTGGCTTCAAAAACACCCTGTTCCTGACGAAAAATAGGTTTCCCGATTTTAGGGCGGGTAATGCAATAAAAGTGCATATCCTGTTGATACTGCGTCTTAAATACAACGTCCTTACCATAGATTAGATCACCCATGATGATGCCGCCCATCTGCTCACCTTGAAAACTGAAATTCAAAGGCTGGTCATGTGACAAATCCACTAGTTCATGGGGACCAATAATCTGATTAAGACATTGATTTGCTGTATCAATCGAGTGTGTGGAAGAATGGATGGTATGCTTCAAAAAATGGGCCGCTACGTTCATCTTAATACCAAAGTAAGTTAATGAAAAAACCTACTAAAATAGGTGCAATTTCCATTCCAAATATTTATATTTTTTAATATTTCAAAAATAAAAAAGCTGCCTACTTAGAAAAGTTAAGTGAGCAGCTTCTTTTAAAGAAGGTCAATCTAAAAATTAAGTGTTATGCAGCCTCTAATTGACCTGTAGCAGCAATAAATTTCTCGCTATAAAAATGACAGTTTTCAATCTGATTTTCGGTTAAATATGCCTTTAATGCTTCGACCAATGCAGGCGGGCCACACACATACATATCGAAAGCATTGGCTTTTAATTGATCAGGAGCTAAATGATCCTGAACATAACCCTGTAAGCCTTGCCAGTGATCTATTGGACGCGAAATCACTGGATAATAAACCAGGTTTGGAAATTTTTCTTTATAAGCTGCAATACGTTCCTGTTCACATAGATGCGACTCATATCGTACTGCATAATACAAATGAATCGTTTGATGACTTGCCGAGATCTGATCCAGCATTGCCAGAAAAGCAGAAAGCCCCGTACCACCTGCAATAAAGTAAAGTGCCTTTTCTGGTGCACCTTCTCTTAAATAGAAACTGCCAAAGGGCACTTCAAGCTCTACAGTCTGGCCAACTTGGCAGTGTGATTTTAAAAATTGTCCCATCAAGCCATCGGCTAAATAACGAATGAGAAACTGTAGTTGATTATCTTCAGTTGGCGCATGTGCAAAAGAATAGGCGCGGTATAGGCCTGTTTCAGGAACATAAATACGTGCATATTGTCCTGCCAAAAACCGAATTGGTTGTGAATACTGGCTGGCATCTAGTTTTAAAATGACCGTTTCATCTGATACCCATTCCAGTGCAGTGACTGTTGCCTGAACTTTTAATGCTTCACCCGCCTGACAGAATGTAGAAGCATGATCAAAATAGAATGCCGCATTGGATTTTAGACGTGTCTGACAAGCTAAAATCTTACGATCCTTTAAATCCTGTTCAGTCAGTGCATCTTCGTCGACATAGTCCTGTTCATACTGACCTGAGTCACAACGACCTTGGCAAGTCGCGCAGACACCTTCACGGCAGTCTAAAGGTAAAGTGATTCCTTGACGCACGGCGGCGTCAAGTAGAAGCTCATGATCTTGTACATCAATAAAAAATGTTTTGCCATCGGCAAAATTCAGTGCCGCAGTATGTCCCATACCCAACTCCTTATACGTGATAGAAATCGAGCACAGAGTCGATTTTGTCATTGAGTAATAAGGTATGCTGACGACGAATACGGAAATCTCCATCATCGGTACGACGTAAGGTATAAGTCACTAAACCATAGAAATAACCTTCTAGACCTTGACGATTATAGAATGTGTTCCAGTTGGCTTTGACTTCAAGTAAACCATCTTCACGTTGTTGGACTTGTATGTTATTGATGCTATGTACAGTTCGAGGTAATGGTGTTGCAGAAGCAGCTTTTCCTGTACGAATACGGAATACACGATCTTCTAAACCTGTGCGGTCTTCATAATAGATATACGACAAGCCTTGGTTTGGATTTTTGACATATTCATGTTCATTAATCCACTGTGGAATATGATATTCACTGTCTTCATCATACAGATCAAGGTAAGCATCCCAATCATATGCATCACAAAGCGCTGCTTTACGGTATAAGAATTGGCTAACTGCAAATTGTAATTCCATAGACATGACTTAAACCTCCTCCACAGAACATGAATCTTTGGTGCATGCTCCGCCTGGTACGAGTGCATCCTCATCTGTCATTTTTAATGCATTTTGATTTAAGCCTTGAAGCATTAGTTGTTTCCAATGGCCATGCTGATTGACATATAAACCTTCATGGGTAAATTCTGTTCCGATCATCACAGGATTGATATCTAGATCTTTAGCATTGTGGTTTTGGGTGTAGCACCAAGTATGATGACCGCGTGAGATATCACTCCAACGTTCCAAGCGTGCCTGGAAGCCACGTTGCTGTTCTCTAAATTCGACCAAATCATCTGGTGTACCTAGACCTGAAACGTTAAAAAAGTCTTCAAATTGACGAATCCGGTTACGACGATCTTCCGCGGATTCACCTTTAACCCCTAAACACTGGCTAATGACTTCAGTTTTATTCCAGGCAACAGGACGCACAATTCGGATTTGCGAGCTGATTTGGTCCATAAAGAACAAACTTGGGTACAGGTTCAAATTACGTAAGCGATGCATGGCCCATTCAGCACGCTTTTGACCATATTTCTCGACCAGATATGGCATTACCGTGCTGTAGCCTGGACGTACCGCTGGGTTTGGCATATCACTGAATAAGACGCTGTGACCATTTTTAAAACTGAACCAGCCATCATCTGTTTCGCCATCACCAGCCCCTAATTTGCTGTAATCCAGGGTATCTAGTTCATTGCCTTTGGCTGCATTCACTTGCTGGCGATGTTGTACAGTTGATACATAGTTATAGTGAACCGTGCTGACATGGTAGCCATCTAGGCCATTTTCATTTTGTAATTTCCAGTTCCCAGCAAAGGTGTAACTAGACTTACCTGGCAAGACTTCGAGTTCACCAGTAGGGGATTGCTCTACCATCAGATCCAGAAACACTCTGGCATCGCCTAGAAAATCTTCAATCGTATCAGTCGCTGTCGTATCTAAGCTGACAAAGATAAAGCCACGATAGTTCGCGATACGGCCTTGTTTTAAACCCCGTGTAGACTTGTCAAAATCAGGCGCATATTCACCAGGGGCTTTGACTTTTACCAGACGACCATCAGACTTATAGCACCATGCATGAAACGGACAGGTAAAGGTAGATTGGTTACCTTTAGAAGCACGGGTTAGGGTTGCACCACGATGTTCACAGGCATTGATCAGGGCATGCAGTTCACCTTGTCCATCACGAGTGACAATAATCGGCTGACGACCAATTTGTACCGTAAGAAAATCATGATTGTTTGGGATTTCACTTTCATGACAGGCATAAATCCAGACTTTCTCGAAAATATGCTTCATTTCCAGTTCAAACAGATCGGGTTCAGTGAACATGTCACGAGCAATACGGAACACGCCATCTTGAGGACGGAAATCGACACAGCTTTCGACGAAATTTTGCCACTCAATATTGGTTTTTGAGGTCATTTTACCCCCTCCATTCAGTCAATTACTTTTTCTCGATTGAACATGGATACAACCCATTACTCTATCCGTTTTCTTCTAATCTTTATCCATTTTCAAAGTTACTCATCTGCATTCTAGTATTTATAAAAATACAACTTTACTTAAGCATAAAATGGATAATCTTAGGCAAAATTATGGATGTTTAAAATCCTATATATAGGCTATACCTTATCGATATATTTTAAAATTCAGCAAGTTGATATGTATTTTTATTACATGATGAGGATATAAAATGACAAAGCGTACTTTGGGAAATACAGGTTTAGAGATTGCACCAATCGTTTTTGGTGGCAACGTATTTGGCTGGACCATTGACCAGCAACAAAGCTTTAAGGTGTTAGATGCATTTTTCGATCATGGTTTCAATGCTATAGATACAGCGGATTTTTATTCTATCTGGGCTGAAGGCAACCAAGGTGGTGAATCGGAAACAATTATTGGTCAATGGTTAAAACAAAGCCCCAGCAAACGTGATGATCTCGTTCTGTTTACCAAAGTCGGTTTGGATATGGGTATTCCAGGACATCAGGGGCTATCTAAACGTTGGATCATGCAAGGGGTAGAGGATTCTCTCAAACGTCTAAATACCGATTATATCGATTTGTATTTTGCTCATTGGCCAGATGAAAATACGCCTTATGAAGAAACCTTGGCTGCTTTTGATCAGCTTAAACAGCAAGGGAAAATTCGTGCCTATGGCACGTCAAATCTAGATGCGACACAACTTCAACAATCGATTGAAGCAGCCAAAAAAATCAATGTACCTCATTATCAGGTGCTACAGCCCGAGTATAATCTATATGATCGTCAAGGATTTGAAGAACAACTCAAACCAATTTGCCTTGAACATGAAATTGGCGTAGTAAGTTATTACAGTCTTGCTAGTGGTTTTCTTTCAGGTAAATATCGCGGTTTAGATCAAATCAAAGGCAGTAAACGTGCAGAGAGTTTAAGCAAATACTTTACACCACGAGGTGAGCGAATTTTAAAAGCACTGGATTTAGTGGCAGAACGTCATAATGCAAAACTTGCTGATATTGCTTTGGCTTGGGTGTTAACACGAGAAGGTATTACAGCACCGATTGCAAGTGCAACGACAGTTGAGCAGATTGAGAGTTTTAGTAAAGCGCTAGGATTAAAACTAACAGCAGATGATCTTCAAATACTTGAAGTGGATTCACAGTAGACAGAGTAATCAATAATCTAAGTTGATGAATAACGATAAAGCTGAAAATGAAATGTCTGTGAAAAGCTCTAATTTCATTTTTAGCTTTAATTTTTGTAGGAAGTTTCAAAATTAACTTTTATGGAAAGCTCTTTATAAAGAGGAGATTAAAGCTTATAAATATCTTTAATAATAGAAGGTTTGATATTTGAAGTAGGTAATCATTATAAAACATCATTTGAACATTAATAAAATCATGAATTTGCCTATGCCTATATAGTTTTAATAGGCTTTGTTGCACAAACCTATCTGTAAAGGGTTTTTCAGCGATATAATTTCCAAATGAAGAAGCCTACACACAAAATCTACCGCACAACCAATTGGCCCGCATATAACCGAGCACTCATTAATCGCGGAAATATTGCCATTTGGTTTGATCCTGCTACGCAATGGTATGTGCCATCAAAAGGCAAATAAGGACGAAATCAAACCTACTCCGACGCAGCTATCCAATGCTGCTTAATGATTAAATCTCTATTCCGTTTGTCTTTACGTATGGTCACTGGCTTTGTGCAAAGTCTGATTAAACTTTGCGGATTAAATTGGATAGCTCCAGATTACACCGCGCTTTGTAGAAGACAAAAGCATATTGATATTGTAATCAGCTACCAAAAAAGTAGCGATGGGCTGCATCTACTCATGGACTCTACAGGCATGAAGTTTCTAGGTGAGGGCGAATGGAAACGCAAGAAACATGGACCTGAATATCGTCGCCAATGGCGTAAACTTCATATTGGTATAGATGCTAAAACCCTACAAATACGAGCAGTTCAGCTTACAACCAATAATGTCAGTGATTCACAGGTGCTTGGTGATTTACTTAATCAGATTCCACAAGATGAGCAGATTAACTCTGTTTATACCGATGGAGCTTATGACACCAAGCAATGCCGTCAGGTCATTGCAGATCGGCAAGCGCATGCGGTGATTCCACCTAGAAAAAATGCGAAACCATGGAAAGATACAAAGAGTAGCTCGTTAGAGCGAAATGAATTACTTCGAATAATTAAACGTTTAGGCAGGACACTATGGAAAAAATGGTCAGGCTATCATCGGCGAAGTTTGGTTGAAACTAAGATGCACTGCATTAAATTATTAGGAGATAAACTCAGTGCAAGGAGTTTTGATAGCCAAGTGAATGAGATCCATGCACGTGTAGCAGTCCTTAACAGATTTACTGAATTAGGTCGACCACTTACCCAAGTTACGCCTTAAATTTGGCTCAATTAGGGGCGCTTTGCATTTCAAATCTTTGTGCAACAAAGCCTAATAAAAATAGCTATTTAAGTTATTGAATTTAGGTGAGAGTAAGACAATTATGAAGTTATTGTTAGGTGTATCGGATTTAACATAATCTATATTATACGAAATTAGACTGTTAGAACCCATTCAAAATGTCTATATTCTCACTAATAAAAATGTCTAGTTTATGATGGGTTAACCATCATGGACTGGATATGAAATATAGATGCTGATCACTATGTCTGACAAAGAAATTCAACGTCTTGCTGTTCTGCAAGACGTTCGAGATCAACGTATTACACAAGTCCGTGCTGCTGAAATCCTCAATCTTTCAACCCGTCAAATTACCCGGTTATTACAGAAGCTCAATCAAGATGGTGTTTCAGGTATGGCGCATGCCAGCCGTGGTCAACCTGGCCATCGTCGCCATGATGATTTATTAAAATCAAAATGTCTTTCCATTATTTCCGAACATCTGCTGGGATTTGGACCTACCTTGGCCCATGAGAAGCTCAGCAGCATATTTGACCTGAATATCCCGGTAGAAACGCTTCGGCGCTGGATGACTGCAAATGACCTCTGGATTCCGCGATCCAAGCGCCTTAAACGTCCATATCAGCCACGTTATAACCGTGATTGCTTCGGTGAGCTGATCCAGATTGATGGCTCATATCATGACTGGTTCGAAGGACGCGCTGCTAAGTGCTGTTTATTGGTGTATATCGATGATGCCACTGGAAAGCTGTTGCATCTGCGCTTCTGTGAGGCAGAAACGACCTTCGACTATATGCTTTCAACCCGAGCCTACATTGAACAATACGGTAAGCCTCTGGCCTTTTATAGCGATAAACATTCGGTCTTCCGAGTGAACCAGAAATCGAGCCAGGACAGCAAGATCACGCAATTTGGCCGGATTCTGAATGAGTTAAACATTGATATTATCTTTGCCAACTCACCACAGGCTAAAGGTCGCGTAGAACGCGCGAATAGAACCCTTCAAGACCGTTTGATCAAGGAGATGGGTCTGGAAGGCATCAGTTCAATTGCCGAAGCCAATTCCTGGTTACCCTGCTTTATTGGGCATTTCAACCAGAAGTTCGCCAAGTGTGCGCGAAATTCAAAGAACTTACATCGTCCGCTAACAGAGTCTGATGCTGAGCTGGAGGATATATTCACCTGGCAGGAACCGCCTAAGGTCACGAAGAACCTCACCATCACCTATGACAAGTGTATTTATCTGCTTGAACCGACAGAGCTGAATCATAAGCTTGTTGGGCAATACATTTCATTTCTGGAGTACCCGGATGGTACTGTGGCAATCATGCATGAAGGACGGAAGATCAACTATAGCGTCTTCAATAAACTGGCTGGACTACAGCAGAATGAAGTGGTTGAGAATAAAAGATTAGGTTCGGTCCTGGCCCATATCCAGCAGCAGCATGAAGAATTGGAAAAACAGAATAAATGTTCAAGAACAAATAAAAATATGCCAAGCCGTAAAGCTCAGAAAGCCGATATTGAACAAAGAAAGTTAAATCCTGTGCTTGACTCTTGTGGTTAAAAACAGGACATTTTAAATGGTTTATCGCATAGACATTTTAATTGGTGAATAACATAGACTTGTAACTCCAAAATAGAAATGTCCGGTTTCTCCAAAGTAAAAATGTCCGCTTTTAGAAAAAGTTATAAGCGGACTCAAAAGCTACAAGATCAAATGAATGACCTAATTCTTTTGTATAGCGAGTAGCTGCGATGAAAAGCGTCACCAATGATATTTCAATTGCGTTTTAAATTTTGTCTTGCAATGCTTAAAACAAAAATAAGCTATAGATATTTGGCCTATAGCTTGAGTAGTTTGAGATCTAGTTTTAAACCACCGCTTATAAAATTTTCGGCGAGTTTTTAAATACAATAGCCATCCTCAACCAAACTAATCACAGGTAAATCTAAAGCCTTGAGTTTGGCAGCAACTTACGCAAACCAAGCAGTACTAAATTGCGCTGAGTCGCCAGATCCATCACAGACTCAATTATGACCATTTAATTGCATAAAAGTATGCGCTGTACTGTGCCGAACACCATTCACTCTATCATCAAGATATCCAAAACTTAGAACAAATTTCAGGCCATGATTTTATTGCCTTTCAGAGTGATCAACTCGATGATCCTGCCTCAGCGCTGTATCACTTACGTCAGAAAATTTTGGAGCAAAATCGTCTTTTAGTCAGTCAATACCAATAATTTAGATGAATTGATCCACTTTATTCGTAGTGGTTTTGGCATCGGCTTTTTGCCACAACATGTGGTACATCATCATCCAGACGGCATCTATTTAAACAATTATCGCCGTTTCCTTATATTCGCGTAGTGCCTATTTATGTGATGTGGCATCAAGATCGTCTTTTAAGCATAGCACAACAATATTTGCTGCATGATTTACATCTAGCTTTTAGTAAAGACAGTTAGTCTTAGAATCATTTGATATTGAAACAAAAATAAATGATAATTAATTTCACTTAAAATTAATTATCATTTAAATGTTGTCAGATTTAGAGCTTATCCTGATCTTATTGATCATATTATTCACCAGCCAAATCAGTTGTTCACTAGTTCTTTATCTATTCTAGATGCATTATTTTTAATTTAATATCAATAAAACCAATAAAATATAGCTCAAATAAAAATGATTATCATTATTGTTTATGATGAATAAACATCCTATGATGGTGGAAATCGAACGTAATTTCCCCCTATTTTTGTTCAAGTGAATGCACTATGCTGCCGCGATTTTTTATTTATCATCCAATTTTTGCCAGTGTCATTGCACTTGCGATGCTTATATTTGGTAGTTTTGCCTTGTCGAAGATGGCAATTGAGCGTTATCCCAATATAGCCCCACCAACAGTCAGTGTCGGTGCCAATTATCGAGGTGCCTCAGCACAAACGGTTGAAGAAAGTGTCACTCAGGTTTTAGAACAACAAATTAAAGGCTTAGAGGGCTTGTTATATTACACATCCAAAAGCGAAGCCAACGGTCGTAGTCGAATCGATTTACATTTTGAGCTCGGCACAGATATCGACCAAGCGCAAATTCGTGTACAAAATGCCATGAACGCTGTACTCAATAAACTCCCTGAACCCGTGCAACGTCAAGGCTTAAATATTTGGAAAACCACCGGTGATTTGCTGCTGATTGTCGGCTTATACGATAGCAAGGGCTTAGCTAACAATATTGATCTGTCTGATTATATGATCAATTATTTTCAGCAACCGCTGAATCAAATTACAGGAGTGGGTGAAGTCGATATTTTTGGCTCCTCCTATGCGATGCGTATTTGGCTGAATCCACACCAACTAAGAAATTACGCTTTAGTCGCCAGTGATATAGAACAGGCTTTGACTGATGCCAATACGCAAATCGCAGCAGGTGCGATTGGGTCGATGCCAAACTTAGCCGAGCAACGCATTTTTGCCAAAGTCAGTGCAGGCTCACAATTAAAAACGGTGGCTGATTTTGAAAATGTAATTTTAAAAGCGGATGCCGATGGTCGTGTAGTGCGTTTAAAAGACGTCGCACGCGTTGAAATGGGCGCTGAAAATTACACCACCATCAATACTTTAAATGGCTACCCTTCAGCAGGTTTAGGAATTTACTTAACGCCGGATGCCAATGCGATCAGTACCTCAAAGCAAATTAAAGCCAAGATAGAACAACTCAAACCCTACTTACCAGAAGGTTATCAAGTGATTTATCCACGAGATAACACACCATTTATTGAGGAATCTATTCAACAAGTCATGATGACTTTAATTGAGGCGATTATTTTAGTGGTCGCGGTAATGTATTTATTTTTACAAAATTGGCGCGCCACTTTAATCCCAACCATTACGATTCCCCTTGTCATAGCAGGCACCGCTTTACTGTTATACCTCATGGGGATCAGTATAAATACCCTCACTTTATTTGCTTTGGTCTTAGCCATTGGCTTATTGGTAGATGACACCATTGTTGTCGTTGAAAATGTTGAACGGCTCATGCATGAGCAAGGTCTTGAGGTCAAACAGGCATGTTTAGCATCGATGCAGGAAATGAGCGGTGCATTAATTGGTATCACCTTGGTCTTGAGTGCGGTTTTTATTCCGATGGCATTTTTTACTGGCTCAACAGGTGTGATCTATCGCCAATTTTCCATCACCTTAGTGACAGCCATGCTGTTATCGCTCTTCGTGGCAATGTTCATCACGCCTGCGCTGTGTACCCTCTTGCTTAAACCATCGCCTAGGCCAAGATGGGCAGTTTACGTTGAATATGGTTTAAATCATATTCGGGATTATGCGACAAGAATTGCGCAATGGATGTTAGCGTATAGAGTTTGGATGCTCACGAGTATTGTCGTGCTGAGTCTTGGATTAGCTCTGCTCTATCGTCATCTACCGACTAGTTTTATTCCGAATGAAGATCAAGGCTTACTGGCACTGCAATATCGGCTGCATGAAAGTGCTACTTTGAGTGAAACACAGGCTATTGGTCAACAAATTAATCAGTACTTATTGTCTCAACAGGCGGTGGAGAGCGTATTACTGATTAATGGTCAAAACTTCTCTGGCAATGGTGCGCATTTAGGCATGGCCTTTGTTTCACTCAAACATTGGGATCAGCGTAGGTCAAAAGCAGATGCTGCCACAGCTTTAAGGCAACGTTTTATGCAGGATTTGCAAAGCGTCAATGCTAAAGTCATGCTGAGTTTACCCGCAAGTGTTTCAGGTCTGGGTCAATCCAATGCATTAGAGTTTTGGCTACGCGATGTCCATGGTCAAGGTCGTCAAGTTTTACGGAAAAAGCTAGAAGCATTGCAACAACAAAAAGCCGTGCATTACCAAGATTTAGGATCTGTAGCACCAGAACATAAAGCTGAAATTTTTATCGATATTGATCAAAATAAAACTAAAATGTTAGGTATTGAGCAACGTGATATTCAAAATACTTTAGCAAGTGCATGGGGTAGCCGTTATATCGGAGATTTTATTGAACGTGGTCGTATTAAACCGATTATCTTACAAGGTGATGCGCCCTATCGTTCTGATCCACAGTATTTAGGTGACTGGTATGTGCGCAATCATCAAGGGCAAATGCTGTCTTTAGCGCAGTTTGCAACACCAACGTGGACAGGCGGAGCAGAAAGTCTGCATCGTTTTATGGGACTTGCTGCCTTGCCCATGGAAGCCTTTGTACAATCACATGCGAGTTCAGGGCAAGCCATGCAGGAAATTCGCACGCATATTCAGCAATACCGTGGTATTGATTTGGCTTGGAGCGGTTTATCTTTACAGGAGCAACATGCCCAGCATCAAGCACTTTTTCTGTATCTCATTTCCATTTTATTTATTTTCATGTGCTTAGCAGCATTATATGAAAGTATTAAAATTCCATTGGTGATTTTATTGGGCTTACCCCTTGGGGTCATGGGCAGCATTATTTTTGCGACCTTATTTAAATTACCTAATGATGTTTATTTCCAAATTGCCTTACTGACAGGGATTGGTTTGTCTTGTAAAAATGCCATTTTAATTGTTGAATTTGCAACAAAAGCGTTAAGTCTCGGTAGGAGTGCCCGTCAAGCAGCGCTCGCAGCTTTGCAACTGCGTTTACGCCCTATCCTGATGACCTCTTTAGCCTTTGGGGCAGGTATTGTTCCCCTGATTTTTGCCACCGGTGCTGGCGCAGTGAGTCGACATGAAATTGGACTCAGTATCTTAGGCAGTGTGCTGTTTGGTACCTTATATGTGCCACTTTTTACCGTGTTGCTGTTTGTAATGATTTATGAATTATCTTTTACTCAAATCTCAACTCGCGTCAAGCGAGCCCAAAAGAGCCACTTAAATAACCTCACTTCTAAAAAATGAATCACGCCCTATGGCTTATCTTTACTTAAACATACGGGTGAATAACGCTCGCTTTGGTGCCAACTGATCAAAGCAAGCTGTTAATTAAGGCCTAAGAAATGCGGATCATCTTTTTGTGCATTGGCATGCAAATGATCTAAAACCTGCTGTGAATGGTGTAAAAAATTGCTGCATCATGATTTTTAATACTGTCAGCAAAGACAACTGCGATATTAAAATCATGCTATAGCTCAATCACCTATGCCACTTATCCTTGAGCCGTCGGATCCACATCAAGGTATACGTGGATCCTTAGCCCTCAGTTCTCGCGTATGCAGAGCAGCTAAGTGATCTTCTGTGTAGTGAATATTGCAATGTTTGAGATGCTTGTTAGGCAAACTAAGTATCAACTGCCTTATGGATAGTAGCTTTAGCTATATAATACAGGGATCATGAGACGACTCAGCATTTCATCAGCACCCGCCCAGCCATGCTGATCAGCTTTGGTAAACCAATAACGAGCCAAACTTAAGTCTTGTTCGATCCAAGTGCCATTAAAGTATAACAGCCCTAAACTCCACTCCGCCGCTGCTATTTCTTGTTCAGCCGCTTGGGTATACAGTTGAATCGCTTGGGGAATATCTTGTATGACCCCTAAACCTTGTTCATATTTATCGGCTAAGTTATTCATGGCAGGATAAAAGCCACGTTCTGCGGCATAAGCATAATATTCAACTGCTAATTGCATATCTTCAGTTTCATAAAACACACCCAGTACATAGACTGCCGCCAACTGACCTTCAGCGGCAATCTGTTTTAAGGTGTCTAAATCAATCTCTTCTGGAAAATCGTGTGCATTGAAGTCGCCCCATGTTAAGGCCCAATAGTATTGAGCTAAAAAGGATTCATAGTAGCAGGCTGCTACCCAAAACCATGCCCGTGCACATGCTAAATCCTCTGCAGTTGCTCGTTCTTTTAAGGCATATTGTAACCCGATCTCAATTTGTTCATATACGCTAAAATTGCGTGCCTGTTCAAGCACGTCTTGGATACAAATTTCGCTCATTACATGCCCTTGTGTCATTCTTGGTGTACACCGTGCCAATCAATGCGGTGTCTATTGATATCAATCTTGTGTTTGGCAGTGTAACAGCTTCAATGTGTGAAATTTGGCTTATTGTCTTCTACTGCAGCGCTATCAGTCTATTTATGTGTGAAGTGCAGGTTGTATTGCTGATTAAAGGTAAAAAACCCAAGCATGCGCTTGGGTTCTGATGTGAAATATAATATTAGGCCGCCAGCTTATTAAGCCATGCAGCTAAAGTAGGTTGTTCAGCCAAATCTTCAAAACTGACTTTCGCCCCGGCAGCCTGCCACTCACCTACTAAGGTCATTAAGCGAACTGAATCGAGCCCTAACATTAAGAGGTCATCTTCGAGTTCAATTTCATCAACAGGCAATTCTAAAGCTTGACTGACAGCAACGATAATCTGATGCTCCTCAAGTAACGCTTTTGTCTGCCAAGCTTGTGTGATGTTTTGCGTTGCTTCAACTTGTGCACAACGCGTGCTGGCATATTGCAATGCCAAATCATGCTCTTTACGGCTAAAATCTGCTAAAGCATCTCCCACTAAGAAAGGCTGAATATTCAGCATAAATGCTTCAGCCGCACTCATTAAACAACCAATATGTGCATAAACCCCACAAATGACCAGTTGATCACGTCCCCAAGATTGCATGCGTTGTTCCAGATCGGAAAATTTAAATGCACTATAACGCCATTTTGTGAGCACAATATCTTGCTCGGCAGGTTGAACAGCATCATGAATTTTGGTGATTTCAGGGTCAGCTTTTAAGCCCGTACCCCAAAAATCAGTGAGGAGTTGGCGATGCTCTGGTGTTTGATCTCCCGGCTGAGCGGTATAGACCACCGGAATACCTTGCTGGCGTGCAGCGGTAATTAAAGCTTGGCTATTACGCAATAGTTCTGGAATAGGTGCTGCATCTAGATCATAAAAATCTAAGAAATACTGTTGCATATCATGCACCAAAAGCACAGATCGCTTAGGATCTACATTCCACTGAGTTTTATTGTTAAAAAATTCCTGCGGCTTTGGCATGGCATAGCTGTTAATTTTTGGAATACTCATATGAATCTCTTAAGCGGGAATAGGATTTAAGCGCTGACGTAGGCATTTTTTATCAATTTTGCCAAACGCCGTGTAAGGGAAATGATCGAGGAACTCAATGCGATCTGGAATTTTGTAGGTTGCAAGCCCATAATCTTGAAGATATTGGCGTAGCTGCATGGCTTTGCGGACTGGGCTTGGATCTCCCTCTTGGGCTTGCCAAGCGACAAAGGCACAACTTTTCTCCCCTAAGAGGTCATCAGGCATGGCAACTAAAGCCACCAAACGTACCTGTGGATGGGTAATCAGCACTTGTTCCACTTCTTCAGTGGCAATTTTTTCCCCACCACGATTAATTTGCTCTTTGGCACGTCCCTCAACCACGATGCAACCGTCTTGACGTATGCGAACCAAATCACCTGTGCGGTAAAAACCATCTGGGGTGAAAGCATTTTGGTTATGTTCAGGTGCATTAAAGTAACCACGAATCGTATAAGGACCACGGGTCAGCAGATGGCCGACCTCCCCGGCTTTGACCGGCTGATCGTCATCATCTAAGACTAAAATTTCATCATGTGCAGAAATCTTCAGTCCTTGGGTATGAATAATTTGTTCTGCCGTCATATCAAAACGGGTGTAGTTGACTAAACCTTCTGCCATACCAAACACTTGTTGCAAATTGACCTTAAACTCATGAATCAGTCGTTCGGCCACTGCATTCGGTAAACGTGCGCCTCCTACCTGTAAACAGCGCAGTTGGCTTAAAATAGGATCTTGATCCCTGGCTGCTTTATCCATCCAAGGACGTACCAATGCAGGGACTAAACAAACATCCGTCACTTGATACTTTTTGATACGTTGAAATGCGGTCTCAGGACTTGGATCTTGGCCTAAAATAACAGCCCCACCTGCATAGAAAATACCCAGTGCACCGGCCGAGCTCATCGAAAAGTTATGCGCTGCAGGTAAAACCATCAATAAACGCGACTGATCGTCTAAACCACAGATGGTTGCACTTTCACGGACACTGTATAAGTAATCATCATGTGTACGTGGAATCAGTTTTGGCGTTCCTGTACTGCCACCTGAAAGCTGCAAAAATACCACTTCATCTGCAGAGCTTGTGGCACAAACATGCGGATCAATGGCTGTATTTTGCATGAGCTTTGCCAAGTCTAGATGGTGTGCCGCATCGCCTAAAATAAATACGTGTTTTAAGCAGCTATGTGCGGCTTGAACTTTATCAGCTAAAGCACGGTAATCGAATTTTTGTGTGCCCAAATCTGCTGCAAAGTAAGCGGTGGCTTGGGTTTGCCCCACAAAGCTTTGAATTTCATTATAGCGATGGGCGGCAAGTGCCATAATAGGCACCACACCTAAGCGAATGAGCGCGAAAAATAGCGCATAGAATTCAGCACAATTGGGTAATTGTAAAACAGCTTTATCCCCCACTTTAAAGTAAGGCGCTAAGGCTGTGCTGGTTTGCGCCACTCTTTGTTCGAATTGTGCATAGCTCCATTGCTGATGTTCATCAATAATGGCGATATGTTCAGGAAATTTGTGGCAACTCTGCTGTAAAAACTCGGTTAAATTTTGTCCTTGCCAATATCCCAACTGTCGATATTGTTGGGCATATTCTGCAGGATAAGGTACACAACCGTTCATATTAAGACTCCAAAACTGCCTGTATATCTGTTGGATTTAATGCGAAACCATCTAAAACAGTACGCAACTTCGCGGCGGTTTCAGCATGTTCTGCTTCAGGTTGCGAAGCGCTGACAATGCCTGCCCCTGCAAATAAACGCGCAATGCTGTGCTGAATACGGGCACAGCGGACAGTCACCGACCATTCACCATTGCCCTCACAATCTGCCCAACCCATGGTGCCGGCAAATAATTCACGGTTAAATGGTTCTAAAGCTAAAATTAATTCTTTGGCAGTGTGTGTCGGTTGACCACAAATGGCAGGCGTTGGATGCAGGTATTGCACTAAGTCTAAGACATGGGTGTCTTTAGATTTAAGTTCACCTTGGATCTGTGTAGCTAAATGCCAAAGACGTTGCGTACGAATGAGCTCAGGCTGCTTGGGAATATTCAACTTGCTACAAAAAGGCGCCAGCGTATCGGCAATCATTTCAATCACCACCCGATGCTCGTGTTGATCTTTATGAGATTGCAGTAAGGTCTGGGCATTGGCCTGATCCTGAATCGGATCTAGATCACGAGCCAAGGTTCCGGCAACCGGCTTACTCCAAATCTGCCGCCCCTGTTTACCGACTAAAAGTTCGGGACTTGCTCCCATAAACCAGCCATGCTGCTTAGGATCATTGGCCACAGCATAACTGTAACCTTCAGGATTAGCTTGCGTGAGCTGTTGCAATAAAGCTGAAGCATCAATCGGTTGATCGAACTCAAGTTCTAAGATCCGTGCTAACACAGCTTTACTCAGCTTGCCCGCCTGCATTTCATCCACCAAATATTGCACTTGTGCCTGATAATCTGTGCCTTGAGGGATATAACTGGCATATTTCAGGGTTAAACTGTGCAGCTGATGATAAGGTTGATACAGTAATTTTTGATAGACTTTGATCTGATCGAGCAACATTAGATTTACATCGTGCGAGGATGCAAATGGAATACCGCCCATTAACATAGTTTTGCTATCACTTTGAGCCTGTGCATTGGATAAAGCCTGTTTAGCCGTACTGATCCAGTCACTGAGCTTAGAGTTAGGACTGACCTGAATGTCAGCGCGTTTTTTTTCACCTGTTAAGATATATTCAGGTGTTGCAAATAAAAAACCTGCATTTTCTTGACACTTAAGCACCTCATGTGCCCAAGCTGTATGTTGACAGCTGTGTTGTTCTGCAGCGAATGCCGTTAAAATACTCATCACCATTCCTTGTTTAAATATTTAGACCCCAAGCGTGGCCCCACCATCAATCACCAATTCTTGCATGGTAATTTGTCCTGCCTGTTCAGATAAAAAGAAACGTACGGCATGGGCAATATCCTCTGCCTCGGCCATTTTCCCTAATGGAATACCGGTTCTAAATTGGTTAAGATCACCGGTTAAAATTGAAGCAGGTGGTTCATCCCCATCCCAAAGCTGTTTTTGCATGTGTGTTAAGGTTGAACCGGGTGAAACCACGTTGACACGTACCCCATAAGGTGCCACTTCAAGCGCAAGGTTACGGCAATAATGGCTTAAAGCCGCTTTAGTCGTCGCATATAGTCCTAAATCCATACGTGGCATGCGCGCACTATTAGAACTAATGGTGACAATTGACCCTTGGCGTTTTTGACAAAAGTGCGCCGCACATTGCTGACTTAAATAAATCGGTGCCAAAACATTGACTGCAAATGAATGCTGCCAGTCCTGAGCCTTTGCCTCTAATAAACGGGTCATTTTTAAAATTCCCGCTGCATTCACTAAGGCATCTAAGTCATATTGTTCAATCAGACCTGCAACTAAACTCTGGGTCGCATCATAATCGCGAATATCCTGACAAATGCCTAACCAACGCGCGCGCAGCTCTTGGGTTAACTGTTGTTCAATTTGCCAATGCTCAGGAGGTGCTTGGCAATCCAGACCAATAATTCGATGTCCATCTTTTAATAAACTTAAAGCCACTGCAGCACCCATTCCTTGTGCTGCACCTGTGATTAATATCGTTTTCATCATGTTTTCTCCGTACGCCTGAACAGCGTCGCGAAGAATAATGCAAACAATTCTCATTATTATCAAGAGCCATGACTATGTTTCCTGTTGCCCCCCTGCCCGTATTGATCAACACGCAAACAATTTCTTAACTTAAGTATTTGATTTTTAAAAATACATGAAAATTACCGTTTTTTTAATTGATTATAATGATAATTATTTTCATTTACTATTGATATTCATTCTTGTAGGTTAACCTAGTTTTTGCTTCAGGACTTGAGCAACATGCAACCAGAATGCATTCCCTTATTTCAACATCCATTTTTTGCCCGCAATGATTTTGCGACTGAGGCATGGTGGCAAGCGTTTCAACAACCTTTACAATTCAAACAACATGAAAATAGTCAAACTTGCGTTTTTTTATGGCGACAACATGATGATATTCAACATGTTTATATTGACGTTTATTCACAAACACCAAGTATTTATCAAACTTGGAATGCCTTTAAAAAAATTCCAGACAGTGACGTTTTTTACTACACACTGGAATTACCGCATGACTGGTCTGGCAGCTATGTCATTGTAGAATCAAACACACCTGCCCCAAACAGCACAGATAAACGAGAGCGACGTCTATGGTGGCAGGCGCAATTACAACACAGTGTACAAGACCCGCATAATCTTTATCCCGCCTATCGGGCCAGTATGGCGCGCTTGGTAAATCAATGCCATTTAAATGGCGCTTATTTAGATCAAAAAACTTCGGATTTAATTTCATTTCAGCTTGAAGTAGATGACCTTTCTATCCAAATGGCAACCATGGGTGAGCTAACAGCAGAGAGTCCCACTGTAATTTTATTGGATGGTCAGTGGTGGTGTCATGATTTATCCATTCTGAATCAAATTGCTCAGCAGACTCAAGCACAGACCTGGCAAGCGGCACGCTATATTTTCATTCACACCCAACAACGTCAAAAATATTACGGTTGTGTAGATGCCTTTCATCACATTCTCGTCCAACAGCTCTTCCCTTATCTTCAAGCCATTGATCCTAGTTTTAGTCCAAAACACTTTATTTTGGTGGGTCAAAGTTTGGGGGCCACAGCCGCACTCTATCTTGCCTTAAATAATACTCAACATATTCAAGGTCTGATCTTACAGTCAGGGGCGTACTGGTGGTCAGATTTTTCCCAGAGTCACTATCTTTTTCAAGGCAGTACGCTGTTACAGCACCTACAACGTGCGCCACAGACACTCAGCCATGTTAAGCATATTTCAATCAGTGCGGGCAGTTTAGAAACAGACATGCGCCAAGATGCTGTGCATCTGTTTCAAGCTTTACAACCCACGACCCAAGTTGAATTTCAAATCTTTTCTGGTGGCCATGATGCGATTCATTGGCGTAAGGATTTATTACGTCAACTAGATATTCATCTTAGCGCCAATCCCCTTTCCCATCGCAAGGAACGATGCATATGAGTACTTTACAAGACAATTATATTAATCCATTTGATCATGAGGGTTATCGCTTTTCAGTGCTAAAAAATCAGCAAGGCGAATACAGCCTATGGCCTGAAATTCAAGAAATTCCTGCAGGTTGGCAAGTCGTGTTCGGGCAAGCATCCCGTCAAGAATGCTTGGATTATGTGACGCAATCTTGGACACAAATTAATCCATTTGCGCAAGTTTAAGGAAGATATCATGAATCAAAAATTATCTGAAGATGTAGCCTATCTACAACAACAATGGCCTTTACAATCTGCCCAATTGGGTATTTTTCTAGCCGACCATCTGTCTGAAGTAAATGATCTATATAGTATCGCGCACTGTCTAGAGTTGCCTAAAGATCTCAACCTAGAGCAATTTAAACAAGCCATTCAGCTAGGCTTAAATGAGGCTGACAGTGTGGTGGCTGATTACTCAAGTGACCCAGCAGCGCCCTATTTAAAATTGGCGCATAAACACATTGAGATTGAATGTTTTGATTTTCGTCATTTATCCCAAAAGCAGGCTTTAGAACGGCTTTGGAGTTGGATGCCATCTGATCGTGAAGCAGCTAAATCTCTCAAAGATCAAGGTGCCAGCTTATATCGTCAGGTCTTGTTTATTACCCATGATAAGATCTTTTGGTATCAACGCTATCATCATATTATGTTAGATGGTTTTAGCTTTATTCATCTGAGTAAACGTATTGTCCAACTCTATCAAGACATTCACCATAATCGAGCCATTTCAGCCTCACCTTTTATCTCCTTGGTTGAGGTGCACCAAGAGCGTGAAGCCTATTTAGCCAGTGCTGCATTTACGCAGGATCGTGAGTTCTGGCAAGGCTATTGTCGCGAATTGGCCACGCCAATCACACTATCGACTCACCATCGCACCGCGACCACCACTGCACATTTTATCCAACATCAACTCAAGTTTTCAGCTGGCATTTTGTCAAAAATCCAAGCCTTAAGTGCGGCGCATAAACTCGCTTTACCTGATATGGTGATGGCATTGTCATTACATTATCTACACAAAATGACTGATAAACGTGATTTGGTGGTCGGTATTCCCTTTATGCGCCGCCTCGGCTCAAAAGCCTTGCGTTCAACTTTACCCACCGTAAATGTCTTGCCGGTACAATTCCATGTTGAAGTAGAAGCGTCATGGTTAAGCTTAGCACAGCACGTAAAAGCCGAAATGCAACGTGTACGCCGACATCAAAAATACGATGCCGAACAAATTTTACGTGATCTCAATGCCATTGATGTACATGAACGCCTTTATGGTCCGATCTTAAATTACAAAGCATTTGATCAAGCACTTGATATCGATGGTGAGAGCATTCATACCCATCATATCTCGACCGGTCCAATCGATGATTTTGAATTTTCATTCATGCTACAAAATGGTGAATTAGTCATTGAATTACGTGCCGATGCAGAACGTTACCGTCTGACTGAGCTTAAAGCACATGCTGAACGTTTGACGTTATTGCTTGAACAGGCGCTATATGCACCAGACGCTGCCTGTCAGAGCTTCAATTTAATTTCACCTGCTGAACAAAGATTACTCCGTGAGTGGGGTACAGGACCGGTGTTTCGTCATCCAGCACATTATAATAATTTACTGGATATTTTTTATGAACAAGCCAATTTATATCCAGAACGCATTGCGATTGTCAGTGGTGAACGACCCCATTTAAAGCAGCTCAGTTTTGCCCAAGTAAAAACGCAAATTAACCAGCTGACACGTTTTTTAAAGGCCAAAGGTGCTGGGCGCCAGACAGTCGTGGCTGGTGCGATTTCACGTTCTAGCGATTCAATTATTTTGATGCTGTCGGTACTCAACTCAGGGGCCAGCTTCTTGCCCCTCGATTTAGATTATCCAATTGAACGCATGCACATGATGTCTGAAGATACACATCCTTTGTTTGTGGTGACCACACAAGCGCTCAGTCAAAAACTGCCAAACAATATGCCGCAGCTCTATTTAGATGATGCTGCCGTACAAGCAGAAATTCAGGCGCAATCGGCTGAGGATATTACAGCTCAGCAACGTCAGTTTGACTTTCAAGATGTGGCCTATGTGATCTTTACTTCAGGCAGTACAGGACGTCCTAAAGGCGTGATGAACACCCATGGCTCCTTGGTCAATTTAATTCTATCGCACCGTCCAAGTATCTACCTGCCTGCTTTACAAGCAGTCAATACGCGTTTCCCTGAGCGTACGTTACGTGCGGCACATACTCATTCATTCTCCTTTGACTCTTCTTGGTTACAGGTCTTTTGGATGATTTGGGGACAAGAGTTACATATTTTTGATGAAAATATGCGCCGTGACGCCTATGCCTTAGTGCAAGAAATTCAAGCCCGTCATATTGATACCCTCGATTTACCGCCTTCTTTTTGCGCACAAATGATGAGCAATGGCTTATTCGAGCCGGGGCAACATCATCCAAGCCTGATTTTAATTGGTGGTGAGGCAGCACCTGTGGCCTTATGGCAACAGCTCAATGCACAGCCCAACTTAATCGCGCATAATCTATATGGCCCGACCGAATATACAGTGGATACTTTCCGTGCAGAACTTAAACTCACACAACGTCCAGTGATTGCCAATCCAATTGCCAATACACAAGCTTATGTTTTAGATGCGTATTTACAACCTTGCGCAACTGGCGTGATTGGTGAGCTTTATATTGCCGGTTATGGTATTGCCAATGGCTATTTAGGCCGTGCCGATTTAAGTGCAACACGCTTCGTGGCCAATCCATTTATGTCAGGTCAACGGATGTATCGTACAGGTGACTTAGTCCGTTGGAATCATCAGGGCAAACTTGAATTCATGGGCCGCTGTGATGATCAAATTAAAATTCGTGGTTATCGGGTCGAAATTGGTGAAGTCGAAAATGCCCTGTCATTGTTAGAAGACGTAGAAAGTGTCGTCGTCATCGCTGAGCCTATTCATAACAGTCACCGTCTACTCGGTTATTGTGTGGTGAAAGATCGTGATTTAAATGAGCAGCTTGCTACAGCGCTGGCAGCACAGTATTTAGCCCAATTACGCCAAAATCTACCTGATTACATGGTGCCATCAGCACTGATGGTCATGGCAGAGTTTCCACGTAATGTCAGTGGTAAAGTGGATAAGAAAGCGCTGCCCAAACCTCAGGTCAGTGTACAAAGCCGCCAAGCTGAAACCGCTGAGCAACAATTACTCTGTGATATTAGCGCCAAAGTACTCAAATTAACCCGCATTGGCATTGATGATGACTTCTTTATGGTCGGTGGGGATAGTATTTCTGCCATTATGCTGTGTACCCAATTGCGTGAACACGGCCTGATCTTAAAGCCAAGTGATGTATTTCGCTTAAAAACCATTGCCGCTATGGCCAAAGTTGTACAAAAACCAACTGAAGCCAAGCCAAGCATCAAAGCACAAGTACTCGATCAAGCCACTTTAAATGCCCTACAACAGCGTTATTCTGCCCAACATTTTCGCTTTTTACCTGTACTGCCCTTACAAAAAGGCATGTTATTCCATGCGCAAAGCAGTCTAGAAGCCGACTATCAAGCCTTTACCCGCTTAAGCCTCGACCGTCATATTGATATGCCACGTTTGCAGTTGGCCTTGAATTTGGTCTTACACAAACATCCACATTTAGCCGGTTGCTTTGATAGTCAATCGAGTGACGAGGCTGTGTTTGTTTATCCATATCAAGATCTACACGATTGGCCATTACAACATCTCTATGTCTCTGAAGATCAGCTCGAAGTACACATTGAACAAGCGCTGCATACACCAATGCAAGTTGATCAGTGCTACGGTTTAATCCGTGCTGTGGTACTACACACCCCATCACGTGCAGAACTCGTGCTGATTGTGCATCACCTGATCACCGATGGTTGGTCAACCCCACTGTTTATGCAAGATTTGCTTGCTGCCTTTACTCATTTAAAACCTTTACCACCGTTATCGCACAGCTATGACAGTGTGATTCAGGCGCTTGTACAACGTGATCTGCAGGAAAGCCGCAGTATTTGGCAACAAGATTTGCACACCTGTTCAACGACCCTTTTATTTGATCAGGTGAATCAAGCGGTCCAAGAGCAGCGTATATGTTTAAATCGCAGTTTGACTCAAGCCCTACAGCAACAGTTACGTCAGCGCGGCATTACCTTAAACGTGTTTATGCAAATGCTGTGGGCGATGACTTTAAATAGCTTTAATCACCAGCAGGATGTGGTCTTTGGTACCCCTGTAGCGGGTCGTTCTGCGCCTATTGATGGCCTAGATCAACAGATTGGACTATTTCTAAATACGATTCCGGTACGTGTCCAACTTGATCCACAAGCAGATCTATGGTCACAATTAGATGCGCTGCAACAGTTACATATGCGCCATCTTGAGCATGACGGTTTAGGCTTAAATGCCATTCAAGAAATCTGTGCTCAAGGCCCATTATTTGACACATTATTGGTGGTTGAAAATTATCCTGATCATCAATATTTACAGCAGGCTCTAGGTGATGCGCACATTACCAATCTCACCAATCGTGGCTATAGTCATTATCCACTGGCGTTATTGGTCATTCCAGATCAAGAGATTGAATTATTACTTGAACAACGTGGCGTATTACAAGCACCTGAAGCATTGTTACAACGTTTGGTTAGTTGGATTGAAATCGCCTTAACTCAGCCTGAGCAAGCGATTAGCGCTTATCCGCTGCTAGATACACAGGCCGCCGCTTTGATTCAACAGGTCAATCAAACAGCATATCCTGTACCGCAAATCACGTTGCAAGCGTTATTGCGTGAGCAAGCCCTTCAAACACCGGATCAGATCGCCTTAGAAGATGCAATGCATTGCCTGAGCTTTGCACAAGTACGCGCCCAAGTTGAGCATTTAGCCGCGCAGCTACAATCGCATGGTGTTGGTCCGGGTGAGATTGTTGCGGTAGCCTTACCACGATCTGTGCATTTAAGTATCGCAATTTTAGCGGTGATTGAAGCCGGTGCGGCTTATATGCCGATTGATGTGCAACATCCGCTGCAGCGTATTGAGTTTATGTTACAAGATGCTAAGCCGAAGGTACTCATTCAAGCAGATACACGCTTCAATGCGATTGCTGCTATGCCGAGCGTTATTTTTGACCAGTTAGCCGCTATTGAGAGCCAAACTCAAAGTCTTAACCCCACACAAATTAGCCCTGCCCATCCGGCCTATTTAATTTACACTTCAGGCACTACGGGACGCCCCAAAGGGGTATTGGTGTCACACCAAGCGATTGTCAATCGTATTTTGTGGATGCAACATCAATATCCACTTGATCAACACGATTGTATTTTACAAAAAACGCCGTGTAGCTTTGATGTATCAGTGTGGGAGTTCTTCTGGTCGTATCTTGTTGGTGCGCGTCTGTATATGGCAGCGCCAGATGCCCATCGTGATCCACTGGCCTTAATCGAATGCATTCAACAGCACAACATTACGACTTTGCACTTTGTCCCATCCATGCTCTCTGTGTTTGAAAGTGCCGTGCAACAAGCACTGCATCCAACACAAATTCAAGCCCTGCCGCTGAAGCAGGTGTTCTGTAGTGGCGAAGCCTTAAGCTCACATCTAGCAAGCGCTTTCCGACGACATTTTAGTGCTCAACTGCATAATTTATATGGCCCAACAGAAGCAGCAGTCGATGTTAGCTACTTCCCTGCAGCACAAGATCAAGGGACAAATAGCAGCGTCGCGATCGGCTATCCGGTTTGGAATACTGAACTTTATATTCTAGACGCACATTTACGTTCTGTTGGTTTTGATCAGCAAGGCGAATTATATTTAGCAGGTGATCAATTGGCGCTGGGCTATTTAGGGCGCAGTGATTTAACTGCAACACGCTTTGTCGCCAATCCATTTAAAGCCGGTCAACGAATGTATCGTACCGGCGACATGGCACGTTGGAATAGCGATGGCAGCGTACAATACTTAGGGCGTAGCGATGATCAGCTCAAAATTCGTGGTCAACGTATCGAATTGGGCGAGATTGAACAACTGCTGCAAAGTTTAGTGCCACGGAGTGAAGTGGTCGTACATGCGATGCCAGTTGGCGAAACGACTGAACTGAGCCTAGTCGCTTATCTAAAAACAGCGTTAGAGGTAGATATTGATCGTCTGAAACATGCCTTAAGCCAACAGCTGCCTGCATATATGCTGCCACAGCATTGGGTCCGTGTAGATGAATTCCCAGTGTCACATAATGGTAAATTAGACCGTAAAGCTCTCCCACAACCTCAGCAACATGTGCAAGTCATGCGTTATGCTGAAACTGCCCAAGAGCAACAATTAGAGTCGATTTTCCAGAAGCTGCTCAATACACAACAACGTATTGGTGTAGAACAAGATTTCTTTAGCTTAGGCGGTCACTCAATTTTAGCCATGAAATTGGCGATCGAAATTCGTAAACGTTTTGATCAAAACATTGCTATGCAGCAACTGATGAGTCATGTCAGCATTGCACGTTTGGTTCATCTTCTCAATCATCAGGATACAAGTGCCAATGCCAGCACAGATCCTGTATTTACGATTCGTGAAGGTTCACAACGACCAATATTTTGCTTCTACCCAGGTTCAGGCTCGGCTTGGCAATATACTGCGCTTAGCCCTTATATCGATGCTGAGATTGGTTTGATTGGTTTACAATCGCCACGTCCTGATGGTTTATTGGCACGCAGTGAGAGCATGCAACAATTGGTCAGCGCACAGCTTGAGCAAATTCAAGCATTACAACCGCATGGCCCTTATAGCTTACTCGGATACTCATTGGGGGGGACGGTTGCCTACAGCGTGGCAGCCGCATTACAAGCCCAAGGTGAACAAGTTGATTATTTAGGCTTACTCGATACCTATCCAGCAGAAATTCATCAATGGCAAGAAGAATCCATAGAAGAAAAAAATGCTGAAGCAGAGCAATTACAATTCTTTGCTGATTTAATGCTCGATGCCGATCCCGAATTGTATGCTGAGGCAACACGTATGCAAGAGGATATCTTTGCCAATTATCGTGATGCTGTACGTTTATTAAAACCTTATCAAATGCCTCATTTTAAGGGACATCTATATTTAAGCGTGGCTGAACGTGGGTTGCTCAACTATATTCAGCCAGAACAGGTATGGACACCTTTGGTCGATCGTCTCACGATCACGTCCTTAGCGGAGGCCAGTCACAGCACCATTTTATCACCAGCGCAATTAAAAACTTTAGGACCAATTTTAAATGCTCAAATTGTTGCAGCACGCCGTGAGGCTAAAGCATGAAATGGCTGACTGATTTTAGTTTACTTAAAACTAATAAAAATTTTCGTCATGTGTTTTGGGCCAGAACTTTATCCTTACTCACAATTGGTATGCTCGTGGTTGCCATTCCCAAACAGGTGTATGACCTGACCGGTGATTCATTGGCGGTGGCATTTGCCACTGCCTGTGAAGGTATTGCGATGTTTATTGGCTTATTGTTAGGCGGTGTATTGGCCGATCGTTATGAACGTAAAGGGTTAATTGTTTGGGCGCGTAGTCTATGTGGTCTCGGTTTTGTCGGTCTAGGCATCAATGCGATGTGGTCAGATCCTTCACTTTATGTAATTTATAGCCTTGCCGCTTGGGATGGCTTCTTTGGCGCGATTGGTGTCACGGCCATGATGTCCATCATGCCGAGTATTGTTGGGCGTGAAAATATTATTCAGGCCCGCGCAATTAGTATGCTGTCTGTACGTTTAGCGACCGTTATTTCGCCAGCTTTAGGCGGTATCTTAATTGCCTCTTCCTCTGTTGCCAATGTCTACTGGATCTCTGCAATTGGTACACTGATGACCGTGCTCTTGCTGCTGGCTCTACCGCAAATGCAACCCAAATCCAACGCCCAGAATGAACATCCTCTGCAACAACTCAAACAAGGCTTTGAGTTTATTTTCCGCAATAAAATTGTTGGCAGTACCATTTTAATTGGAACCTGTTTAGGTTTTAGTAGTGCGATTCGTATTTTATTCCCCGAGTGGAATGCTGTTCAATTTGGGGGGTCTAGTACTAGTTTAGGACTCATGTATGCTGCTGTACCCTTAGGTGCAACTTTCGCTGCACTCTTTAGTGCGTGGGCGAAAGAGATTCAGCGTCCGGGCTTGGTGATGCTTTATGCCTGTCTGGGGGTATTCAGTTGTATTATTTTCATCAGTATGACGCCTTGGCTGATTTTGTGCTTAGTATGGTTATGTACTTTTGGTTATTTAATGTCTGTTGCCAACTTGCTGCAATACAGTATTGTACAAGGACATACACCGGATGAATATTTGGGCCGTATTAACTCAATTTGGCTGGCACAAGATGCATCTGGGGATTCTATTGCCGCCACCGGATTAGGTGTCCTCACCCGCTTTTTACCTATTTCAAGCAGTCTATTTTGCTTTGGTATGCTCAGTCTCAGCTTTGGCTTACTGTGTTTAATCAAGCTACAAGGCATGCGCCGTGCTGCTATTCAAGATCCGAGTCTTTAGACTTACTTTAAAAAAAGACCCGATTGGGTCTTTTTTAATGCTTGTCTGTATATTTAAATCTTAAGCATTGTGACTTCAATCTGCTTCGGATTGCATAGCTTTAAGCACTGCTCATTGCTGAGTCTTCAGGCTGCAAAGGCATTTTATTGATAAGATCACTGACCATCGTTGCGATAAAGTCTGTGTCAGCATACCAATAACCATAATATTCACGCTGTAATTGATGCTGATGTTGGATGTCTGCGGTAAAACTTAAACTTAAGGTTTGCGTCGCTAAATCAATATCTACAATGTAGGCCTCTAAAAAATCAATGTATTGCTGCACTTTAGGATAGATGGCCTTATACAGACTTTCCTTGATCGAGAAGACTAAAGTCAAATATTCTGTCCAAGAGAGTTGCGAGGCAAGGTTCGCATACAGTTGCTTTTCATGCGCATGTAGTAATAAATCAGCACTTTGCATCGCAAATTCAGCGTCAACCCAATATTCAAGATCTATACCGAGATAATCGGCTTGCTGAGTTAAGGCAACAATTACATCAGTTGCACAATGACTAATACTCCCGAGCCAACCTGTAGGCCACTCAGGTAACGGATAATGGAACACATTTTGAGTATCTTCTATACCCTGCTGTTGCAAAATTTTCGCAGCAAGACAACGCCCTGTTAAAAACTCATCTTTTCGTGTGATCGCCGCTTGTTGTAAAGCACCAGGGAGTTTTTGAATATGGGCAGCTTGATTTGTTAACACAGTATGTTCAAGTAGAATATATGGAAATAATAACTGTTTAATATGATTGATAAATTGCATAACATGAGTATTTAAAGCGCGTATAAGCCTGATTGGGCTTATACGCAATTGAGATGTTTAAGCTTTTTCTAATGCCCATAAACTGCCAGGTTCTGCAGTTATGGCACGTTTTTTCGCATTTTTGTAAAATTGGAAAAATAGAAAACTCAATAGAATGGCCACCAGATCAATACTGATGCTATCTGCGTGGTACCACAAACCGCTATTCGGCCATAGATATGCCACCAAGGACGATATTGGAATCAGCATTAATATCATTGCAATGCTACATAAGATCTGCGCTAAGGCACGCTGATAACCAATCACAAAGGTATATAAAGTGACAATCATGAATATTGCATAGTAACTATACATATAGAGATGATTGATACTATTCACTTCCATCCAGATATGCGCCAATCTGCCCACCAACATGCTGGTTGCTATCGCCAGTACACAGCCTAAACAAGTACCAATGGTAAGATTGGCAAGAAAAATCACATCTTTACGTTGCTCTGGTACAGGATCCTGTGGGCGCTTTTGTTTACGTGCACGCGTTTCTATCCATAAAATATTGCCTGAATAGAATAAGAATGCCCCACCAATTCCTAAAATAAAGTAAATCCAGCGCACGCCATTGCCGCCGTAGCTGCCAAAATGCATACTAAATAAGGCATTAATCAACGTATTGGCGTGGTCTGTTTGAGTGTTAATTCCACGATGATCATACACCTCCACATTGTAAGGATTTAAACGCATAAAGTCGTTATTTGCCCCACGTAGTAGCTGTGATGAACTATATAATGCAATGCGTGCATTGGCTTTTTGTGGTTCATCTAAACCACTAAATTGAATGTATTTCACCTCATATTCTGGCGCAAATTGCTGGACTTTGGCCAAAATTTGCTGCACATCAATATGCTGTTGTTGAATCTCAATGACCTGAGCCGGTGCTCGTGCAAAAGGCGACTCGCCTTTTAAAGCCAATTGCCGAATAGAATCATAAAAATAATCATGGAAGGCAAAGACCACAACGGTAAAACTAATCACAATATGAAATGGTAAACTACTAATACCAATCACATTATGTGTATCTAGCCAAAAACGCTTCTTATTTTTCCCCGGACGAATTGCAAAATAATCTTTGACCAATGTCGGCAGTAAAATAATTAAACCCGACATTAAAGCCAGAAAATACAGTGCTGCCACCACGCCCATGACGTACACCCCTAAGGTGTGATGTCCGGCCATGCCCGGAATCCCTGCAGTTTCATGCAGTTGTTCAATCAGCCAGCCCATTTTGGAGAGATTTTCTTGACTGCTGATTAACTCACCTTGGCGATCTAGACTGGCCAAGTGCGCTGTTTGCAAGGTATTAAATCCCTCACCTCGACCTTGGCGTTCAGTCCATGTGATCGGTGCATGATGAAACTCTTGCGAGGAAATATTCAGGGTAAAGCCTTTTTGTGTTGCAGGATACGCCTGTTGTACTTGGGCAATGAGTTGATTATATTGGTCCGCTTGAATATCAGGTAAGACTTGTGTTTGTGGCGTACCCCAACGACTCAAATCATGTTGGAACATGCTCAAGCCACCGGCAAAGAAGCAAATAAACAGTAAAATTCCAGAACAGACGCCAACCCAAGTATGCATGGTTTTGGAGAGTTTCATAAGATCGCTACGAACTTTCATCGTTAACCTCGCAGCGTAAAGATCAGCGTATAGCTGAAGAGATTGATGACACTCATCACCACCACCATGCGCCAGCCGGTTTTAAAGTAAAAACAACCGAAGAGCAAAATTAAAAATAAAATGGCAATACTCCACATCCCTATTTGCGCCAATACATCGAGCGCCATAAATGGTTTAAACAGTACAATCATTAAATTGGCTAATCCCACCGCGAGTAGCAGGCTTAAGCCTGTACCCAAAATACTTTTAAGCCACCAATCAGGTTGAATTTGAACTTTAGGCTTCATGGCTTAATCCTTTTTTGACTAAGCCAATAAAAGGCATAAAGCTCCACACAGTCATGGGTAGAATCAGCCAAGTCAGCAGTGCAACTGCTTTAGGCAGGCTCAAAAATAATAAGATTGCGGCGATGAATAATATGACCACCCCACTCCACATCCCGACTGTATTGAAGGATTGTTGCAACAGCATTTGATTCGAATGGGATAAATACACCAATATTGCCCCGACTAAAGTGAATATATAGGCAACGGTATGCATCCTTGGCCCCTTTTTATCATGATGCAGGAATTATCAATTAAATGATAATTATTATCAAATAAAAAAGATAATATTTAATTTATTGAGCCATGTGCAATAAAAAAAGCCTCCGAGATTGGAGGCTTTCTTGAGGTGTTAAAACTTAGGACTGTTTAACGATCTGCTTAAGAGGAACGTGACGTTCTTGACGACGCCGTGTCACAATAATACCTAATACCACAACCACCGTGGTAATGCCCAGTGACAACATGGTTTCATAGCTATATTCTGGTGAGAAGAACATATAGCCCAGAACACTTAGAATCACAGCGATCACAAACCAAGTCAGCCACGGAAATAACCACATTTTAAAGGGCACTTCAATGTTGTTTTGAATGTAGTGACGACGTAAACGCAGTTGCGATACCGCAATCACTAAATACACCAATAAGGCAATCGCACCTGTGGTCGACAATAAGAAGCCAAAGACTTGCCCTGGGAACATATAGTTGGCTAAACAAGCCAATAAACCAATCACTGTTGAAGACAACACCGCCATACGTGGCACGCCTTCTTTGGTGAGCTTCGTCATGATTTTAGGTGCATCACCACGCGTCCCTAAGGAAAACAGCATGCGCGATGAAGTAAACAGTGCCGCGTTCATACAGCTGGCGACGGCAATAAACACCACAGTATCAATAATCAGTTTAGTCCCTGGGACATTAAGCGTCATTAGTACATATTGGAAGGTGCCATATTGTTGTAATAAGGGTGAACGCCAATCGACTAAAGACACTGCCAAGAAAATAGATACCACAAAGAATAAAATAATGCGATATAGGACTAAATTGGTGGCTTTTTGGATTTTCTCCTGTGGATTCTTGGCTTCAGCTGCGGCAATCGATAAAATCTCCACGCCAAAAAAAGAAAATGCGGTAATTAAAACAGCTCCTAGTACACTGCCAATACCATTAGGCATAAAGCCTTCATTTTGAATGAGGTTGGCAATACCACTGACCTCGGGTGCTAATGGCCAAAAACCCAGTACCGCCATGAGCGCCACTGCGATAAAGCCAACAATCGCCACCACTTTAATCAGCGCAAACCAAAACTCAAATTCCCCAAAGTTTTTCACGCTAAAGAAATTGGCTAAGCTGAGGAAGACCACAAACCCAAAGGCAAATAGCCATGCAGGCACCATAGGAAACCATGAGCTTAAAATAGCTGCACCAGCAATGGCTTCAATGGGAATGACCAACACCCAAAACCACCAATAGAGCCAACCAATGCTAAAGCCTGCCCAAGGGCCAATCGCTTTACGTGCATAGGTAGAAAATGAACCTGTATCAGGTTGCATCACCGCCATTTCCCCCAGCATACGCATGACTAAAAATACCAATACGCTGGTTAAAATATACGAAATCACCACTGCTGGGCCTGCTTTGGCAATCGCAGCAGAGGAGCCAATAAATAGACCTGCGCCAATCACGCCGCCTATGCTAATCATCATAATATGACGATTACTCAGTCCTTCAGGAAGTTTGGTTTCGGGTTGCATATCAGGGCTTCCTTTATTGTTTTATTTTTACATGAGAGATACTCGGGTTGAAAAAAATAAGGGAAATGCACAGCATTTCCCTTAAATTGTAGGTTTAGTTTAATGTTGGCATTGAAAATTGTTTGGCTTCACGCACATGCGCAGATGGCCAGCGCTGAGTAATGGTTTTACGTCGTGTGTAGAAACGTGCACCATCTGGACCATAGGCATATAAGTCACCAAATAATGAACGCTTCCAACCACCAAAGCTATGGTATGCCACGGGCACAGGTAATGGTACATTGATCCCCACCATTCCCACTTGAATATGGCTGCTAAAATAACGCGCGGCTTCACCATCACGGGTGTAGATACAGGTGCCGTTGCCATACTCATGCTCGTTAATGAGTTGCATCGCTTCTTGCATGGTCGCAACACGCACAATTTGTAGCACTGGACCAAAAATTTCTTCTTGATAGCTTTGCATATCTGGCGTGACTTGATCAATTAAAGTTGGACCCACAAAGAAGCCCTTTTCAAAGCCTTGTGGTGCAGCACCACGACCATCCACCACGATTTTAGCACCTTGCTGTTCTGCACTGGTGATATAACCTTCTACTTTGGCTTTATGAGCGGCACTAATCACTGGACCAAAATCGTTGTTGGTATCGGCGTAATTGCCATATTTAAGTTTTTGAATTTCAGCCTGTAATTTTTCAATTACCACATCGGCAATTTCATCGCCAACTGCGACTGCAACAGACAAGGCCATACAGCGTTCGCCAGATGAACCAAATGCAGCACCAAGTAAAGAGCTCACTACATTATCGACATCGGCATCAGGTAAGATAATGGCATGGTTTTTCGCTCCACCTAGTGCTTGGCAGCGTTTACCTGTGGATGTGGCAGTCGCATAAATATATTCAGCAATTGGGGTCGAACCCACAAAACTTACCGCTTGAATACGACGATCATGCAATAGCGTATCGACGGCCTCTTTATCACCATTCACTACATTAAATACACCATCTGGTAAACCGGCTTGTTGAAGTAGCTCTGCTAAGAATAAGCTTGCTGATGGATCTTTTTCAGAGGGTTTTAAAATAAAGGTGTTACCGCAGACAATCGCCATTGGGAACATCCATAGGGGCACCATTGCGGGGAAGTTAAATGGGGTGATACCTGCCACCACACCTATCGGCTGAAATTCACTCCATGAGTCAATATCAGGTCCTACATTTTTACTAAATTCACCTTTTAAGAACTCTGGCGCACCGCAGGCATATTCAACGTTTTCAATACCACGTTGCAACTCACCTGCAGCATCATGCAAAATTTTACCATGTTCTTGCCCAATCAAGGCGCAGATCTCTGCACTGTGTTGCTCTAACAGTTCTTTAAACTTAAACATAACACGTGCGCGTTTAATCACTGGGGTATCACGCCATGCAGGAAAAGCTGCAGCTGCAACCGCAATCGCTTGCTCAACAGTTTTACTGTCTGCCAGTGCCACTTGTTTGGTTATTTCGCCTGTCGCTGGGTTATAGACGTTTTGGGTGCGTTCGCTATGCTGGAGTACTTGTCCGCCAATAAAATGGCCTACTACATTGGTGTTTTGTTGTTCTTGATCAAATTTTTCATTAAAGTTCATGTGTAATTCCTTAAGCGCTACATGCTGTTTTTGTTGTTGCTTCAAGTTGATATAGAGTGTCACCGACCGCATTGATCAAGCGATCTAAATCTTGTGCTTTGGCATTAAACATGGGTCCAAATTGCAGCGTATCTGCACCAAAACGGACGTAAAAGCCTGATTGCCACAGTTTGAGTCCCGCTTCAAATGGACGAATGGCTGCATCACCGTCACGTGGGGCCAGCTGTACCGTGCCAATCAAACCACAGTTACGAATATCGACAATATGTGGTGTACCTTTTAAGCCATGCAATAAGCGCTCAAACTCAGGTGCTAGCGTTGCGGCACTTTCAATCGCCTGCTGCTCTTCTAAGGCTTGAATGGTGGCTAAGCCCGCAGCACAAGCCACAGGATGTGCGGAATAGGTATAACCATGCCCAAATTCAACCATATGTTCTGCTAAATCTTGTTGCATAAAGGTTTGATAAATCTCACGCGTTGCGACCACGCCACCTAAAGGAATGGCACCATTGGTGATTTGTTTGGCAAAGTTTAAGATGTCAGGTGTCACGCCAAAATATTCTGCGCCAGTCCACGCGCCTAGGCGCCCAAAACCTGTAATCACTTCATCAAAAATAAGTAAGATATTGTGTTGATCACAGATTTCACGTAGACGTTTTAAGTAGCCCACCGGAGGTGCAAGACAACCTGCAGAGCCTGAAACAGGCTCTACAATTAAAGCGGCAATATTCGATGCATCATGTAACTCAATGAGTTTTAGCATCTCATTGGCAAGTTCGACTCCACCCGTTTCAGCACAGCCTTGATGGAATTGAATATGCGGCTGTAAGGTATGTGGAATATGGTCGGCATCTAACATTTGACCAAAGGTTTTACGATTACCCCCAATACCACCTACACTCGTCCCCCCCACGTTGACGCCGTGATAACCACGGGCACGTCCAATGAGTTTAGTTTTGCTAGGTAAACCTTTGGCACGCCAGTAGGCACGCGCCATTTTTAGGGATGTATCGGCTGATTCTGAGCCTGAATTGGTAAAAAATACATGTTCTAGACCAGCAGGCATTTTTTCTACGATTTTTTCTGCTAATTTAAACGACCAAGGATGAGCAAATTGGAATGCCGGTGCATAGTCAAGTTGAGATAATTGTTGTGCCACGGCCTGCTGAATTTCAGGTACACAATGACCTAAGCCACATGTCCATAAACCAGACAAGGAGTCGTAGACTTGGCGACCGTGTTGATCCTGTAAATAATGCCCTTTGGCACCTACAATTAAACGTGGATCACGTTGAAATTGTCGATTGGCAGAAAATGGCATCCAATGTGCTTGGTAATTGAGATCGTTTAAATTATTGATATCGTTCATATCCATCTACTTATTGTTGAATTTATACTTTGAGTGTAGATGGATCAGAGATAGAGATAAATTTAGATTCACTTACGTTTAGATATAAAAAAGTTTACCTAAAATGAAAAACACTAAATTACAGCAAATCACGGATTTTGATTTAAAACTGCTCAAGATTTTTAAGACCGTTGCCGAATGTCGCAGTTTTACCGCTGCTGAAAGTGTGCTGGGGATTAGTCGTTCTGCCATTAGTTTACATATGACTGATTTAGAGAATCGAATTGGATTGCGTTTGTGTCAACGGGGTCGCGCAGGGTTTGCTTTAACAGAGCAAGGTCAAGAAGTCTTAGGCTATTTTGAAGAGCTTTCGACAGCAGTTGAGCGCTTTAGGAGTAAAATCAATCAAATCCATAATCAGTTAAAAGGTGAACTACATTTGGGTTTGATTAATAATTTGGTCACCATGCATCATGATCTAATTACCGAAAGCCTCGCGCAATTGACCGAAGAAAATCCTGATGTGTGCCTAAATTTAAGTATGAGTACCTTATCTGATATTGAATGTAAGGTACTGGATCAACGTTTGCATTTGGGCGCTGTGCCTTTGGTCACGCCACTTGCGGGCTTGGACTATACGCCCCTTTATGCTGAAGATTCATCTTTATACTGTGCCAAACAACATCCGCTCACTCAGTTAACAGACATTAACTTAAATGACTTGGGGCGCTGGCCTGCAGTGCGACCCAATTATGCAATGCCAGATAGCGCAATCCGCTTACACCAACACTTAAATTGTACCGCAACCGCAACAGACCGGGAAGGCATCGCATTTTTAATTTTAAGTGGAAAATTTCTAGGCTTTTTGCCCGATCACTATGCAAAAAAATGGCTCGATGATGGTTTAATCGAGCAAATATTGCCACAAAAAATGCACTACACCACCGAAATTTGCATGATTAGTCGTAAATCAAATTCGACCAATTTGATTGTCGAGCAATTCTTTAAGTATTTACAACAAGCACAGCAACGCTATCAAGCAGCATAAAAAAGGCAACTTACGTTGCCTTTTCTTAGTTGGGTTCATGCTGCCGATGACGCGTGACATAGAGGCCACAGATCACCACCAGCAAGGTCACACCAAAAGACATCAATGTTTCGTGACGATACAGCGGGGAAAATAACATGTAACCCAACACCATGACAATGATCGCAATCACTAACCACGTGAGCCAAGGAAACAGCCACATTTTAAAGTCAGGCGTTTGCCCTTGAGCGTCTAAGTGGTAACGTAAACGTAACTGAGAAATCGCAATGACCAAATACACCAATAAAGCAATAGCACCAGTAGTGGAGAGTAAAAATGTAAAAATTTGACCAGGGAATAAATAATTTGCCAAGCAGCACACCATCCCAACCACAGTTGAGGCAATGACCGCCACACGTGGTACCCCTTTCGCATTCACCCGTGTCACGATACGCGGCGCATCATGCCGTGCACCTAAAGAAAATAGCATGCGTGATGAGGTATATAATGCTGCATTCATACAGCTGGCTACAGCGACAAATACCACAGTATCAATAATCAGTTTTGTCGCAGGCACGTTGAGGCTCATGAGCACATATTGAAAAGTACCTAGCTGCTGTAACTCTGTTGCCCGCCAATCGACCAAACATACAGCTAGGAAGATAGACACCACAAAAAATAAAATGGTGCGATACAGCACCAAATTAGTGGCTTTACGGATTTTTTCTTGTGGTTTTTCAGACTCTGCTGCTGCAATGGATAAAATTTCTACCCCAAAAAATGAGAATGCGGTAATCAGCACGGCGCCTAGTACACTGCCAAAACCATTGGGCATAAAGCCGCCATGACTAAATAAATGACTGATGCCACTCACTTCAGGCGCTAAAGGCCAAAGGCCAAAGACTGCTAGTGTACCAATGACAATAAAACTCACGATCGCAATGACTTTGATAAGTGAGAACCAAAATTCAAATTCACCAAAATTTTTAATACTAAATAAATTGGCAAAACTTAAACCTATCACAAAGAAGAGTGCATACAGCCAACTGGGCAACAATGGAAACCATGCATGCAAAATATGTGCACCGGCAATGGCTTCAATCGGAATCACCAAAACCCAAAACCACCAATATAACCAACCAATGGTAAAACCAGCCCAATGCCCAATGGCTTTACGCGCGTAAGTTGCAAATGAACCGGTGTCTGGTTGCATCACCGCCATTTCGCCTAACATTCGCATCACCAAAAACACCATCACACTGGTGATTAAGTAGGAAATCACCACCGCAGGACCGGCTTTGGCAATGGCAGCAGAGGAACCAACAAACAGTCCCGCGCCAATCACGCCCCCTAAGCTAATCATCATAATATGACGATTACTGAGTCCTTCTTTAAGTTTCGGTGTGATGTCTTGTTGCTGCATCCCCTATTCCTTTTGCGCTTAAATATTCATTCAACAAAAAGGGAAATGTTTGACATTTCCCTTTTTGGCCAGATTTAGACAAGGTGCTAAATTGCATTGATTCTATCATTACATGATTTTTGTATGTGAGACTAAATTTGACTTCATCCGCTGAGGTATTTGAATTTGCGCATTTTCCCGGCAATTTTTCGTCCTGTTATGCTCAGTAAATCATTTTTTTATTTGTGCTGGATGATTCCTATGAGGCATACCAAAAATACTTAGGCTATTTTTTAGCACGTTTAAGTGAGCTGAGATCGATGTGCAGTGGTTGCCGCAGGTACAGCATCGCCCAATGCACTACGCATTTCGCGCTCGATTAACCGCACAATCGAGTCAAGCGCCAAATCATTATCTTGTAGGCCAAAGGGTTCTTCTAATTCATTGCTTAAAGCATCTAAGCCTAAAACCAAATAAGCAATCACACCCACCAGTAAAGGCGCCCAAATCCCCAAACTATTACTGAGGCTAAACGGTAAAATTAAACAAAATACATATACCGCACGGTGCAATAACACCGAATAGGCAAAAGGTAATGGTGTACTGGCAATACGGTCACAACCTGCATGAATATTGCCAAGCTCAATGATATGCTGGGTAAGACCTTGATAAACAATATCGCTGATTTGACCGGTGTGGAGTTGTTGCACCAGATCTTGCTGAATTTTTTCTAAAAGATATTGAGCAGCATTAATATGCGTAGATAAGCCATCAAACGCTGCCGCATCTAAGGCCACATGCGCACGGTAAGACTCAAAGTCTTGCGTATTACGACGTAATCGATCACGCAGTAAATGAGTAAATAACATCACTCGATACATCAAGACACGGCGCTCGTTGGGTGCAAGTACATAACTATCGCGGCTGATATGGCGTGAATTGGCAATTAATGCTCCCCACAGCTTACGCCCTTCCCACCAGCGTTCGTAACATGCATTATTACGAAAACTTAAGAAAATCGATAGAATTACCCCAAAAATGGTAAATCCGATGGCAGGTACTTCCGGCAAAGCCACAATGCTCTGCCGAGCCAGATAGACCAAGAAAGCTGAAATGAGCAGTACAAAAACCAATGCACCCAACACCTTGGGCAAAATCGTGCCATACCAAGCAAACAATAAGCTAAAGCTATTATTTTTATCGCGAACAATCATAATACAGAAGATCGATTTAACATCCTGCCACCTTATGAAGTTTCATCCAAAAGTTCAAGTCCATGAGGTGGCCAGATCGCGTTTAAGGCTGAACATTCACCTGAATGACATGATCGTAGATTTCTTGACTAAACTGACCGGTCGGACGACCATCTTCATGCATCATCGGCAATACATAACGAGGTTCAAAGCGCACTTGATACTGACCTGCCGTAGTTGGCTGTACCTTGACATGCAAAAAGCCATAATGTTTCCCGCCTTTGACGAGACGTTGACCTTCCCAAATTTCATCAGCATCACCATGTGCACTCCAATGCGTTGCTTGTGCTTGCTCAGGTAATAGATCAAAAGGTACATAGTCTGTTGTTGGTACATAACCTGGACCACGCAGACCATCGCCTGCAATCCCCACATCCCAATAATGCACACCATCTAAAGTCACGGTCTCAAGTAATTCGTTGTGACCAGAAAATACAGCTGTCACTTGGTATTGACGCATTAAATCATGATAAACACGCATAGGCAGGCCTGATTGGTTATCTTCATTTTGCGCAATACCCGCACTTCCAGATGTCAGACTATGCACGCCTGTACCATAGGCCATATGATGCCATTGAACGAAGATGATTTGTCCCTTGCTACGTGCATCGGCCAATTGACGCTCTGCCCAGCGCCATTGCTCTGAACCAGGGTTAAAATCTGGCACCTGTGCATCATGACCATTGAGGCTTAAGTTTGTATCTTTGCTCGGATCTGTATCATCTCCATTTGAAGAATCGAGATGAATAAAGCTCACAGGACCATAGTCCACCCGATAATAACGTTCTTGATGGCGTGCATCACTGGCAGCATTGTCAGGCAACTCAAAATAGGTTTGCCATTTGTCATAAGCACGGCGTGCCGCAGCAGCACTATAACCGCTTTCACTTGGATGCCAATAATTTTCATGATTGCCTAACACCGGTAAAATTGGCGTGGTCGACGCCATGTGTCCCCATTCACCGGCCGCATGTCGCCAAAATTCATCCCAATCGAGCTGACGACCACCTTTTTCAACCAAGTCACCGGCAATTAACCATAACCGTGGCGCTAAACTGGCCGCATATTTTAAGTTATGTTGATAGCCTTGTGTTTGATCCACAATGTACTGGCGTTGATAGGTGCTTGGATCACTGGCCAGCTTCCATCCTCCTAGTGCCGTCGCATTGGCAGCCCAAGCCACAGTTTTTTGTGTGGATTCAGGTTCTGTTTCCATATCAGCCATAACCACAAAATTCACCGCAGTCGAGGTATTCGCTTGTGGGGCTGTGGTGAAATGGGACGTAAATGGCTGTTGCGGATCATGCGCCACACGATATTGATATTTAGTATTGGCCTTTAAGCCAGTAACACGTACACGATGTTGATAAGGCACTGCAGGTGCTTGATCTGCTGCTAAATCGCTAAAAATTTTTCCAAAGTTTTTTTCACCATGAATATAAGCCACTTCGCTGTCACTATAGTTCAGATGCGAAGCGAGCGTAGCCTCACTCTTAAATACGCCTACCCCCTCTACCGTCACGCTCACCGGACGATCATCCTCACTCAACCATAAAATGGTCATCGCATCACTGCTTGGATTTTGTAAATAAGGATAAACGCGATAGGGTGTCGCTGGCGCAATCTCGGCCGAAGGGGGCGTCACCGTCTTAGACTGCTCCTGATCATTACATCCCACTAAGCCACTCATGATGATCAATGTGACACTGCTCGACAAAATATTTTTCATCTTAAGCATGTTGCTGTTATTCCTTATTTATCAATGCCGCACACCCTAGCGTCGTGCAATGTCGATAGCATGACAAAACCATGACACTTTTATGAAGATTGCATCAAAATTTGGCATTCTTGGGCGGCTTCTGGAATCAGAGCCGATATTATTATTTAACAGCACTACACAAATTAAAATAAAGCTTAGATATATCCCCGGGGATATATCTAAGAAACAGCTCAAAAACCAAAAAGTTGATTAGATTTTCTAAACAATGAGTACTTAAATGCTAAAACTTAAAACTGCCACGTGGTCGCAACTTTTAAGGTTCGTGGTTGGCCTAAGAACAAATAATCATCGCCCATATAATCACCCACATCACGCCAATATTTTTCATTCAGTACATTATCAACTTGCATCCTCAACATCACAGGATAACGCTGCCACTTAAATACATAAGCTGCACTAAGATCTAACACTGTATACTCTGGCACCTTAACGGTGGCCGCTTTATTGGCAAATTTGCTGGCGCTATAACGCAAATCCGCTGCCAAGCTTAAGCCATAAATTTGCTCAACTTGATAGTTAGCTTGTACCACCGCAGCAAACTTTGGCACATTTTGCATCTGCTGACCAAAGCCCGTTACGCCTTTAACCTTACTTTGTAGCCATGTGGTGTTAGCAGTTAATTTTAAGGCTGGTGTGACTTGTGCCAACAGTGCTAATTCTAGACCCTGACTGTGTTGTTGACCTTCATTGACAAAACGAAAGCCGTCTAGGAGAGGCTTGGCATATTGATAGTCTTGACGCAGATCAAATACTGCAACATTCCAAGACCAATCTGGTAATTCTTGTTTAAAGCCAATTTCATATTGCCGAGATGCACGCGGTGCTAAACTGACCAAGGCATTTTCGGCATACCACGGCGCTACAGCCCCATCACTTAAACCTTCACGATAAGATACATAGGCTTGTGCATCTGGCAAGAGTTGGTACATCAGCGCCAATTGTGGCAAAAAATGCTGCGTTTGAGTATCACGCTGGCGTTGTCCATCGCTGCTATATGCTTGTTCATCTAAATGTAACCACTTGACTCCCAACAGTGCCGACCATTGTGGATGCCAACGGAGGTGATCTTGCAGATTAAGACTATGTTGCTGACTCTTTAAAGCAGTATAACGTGGCCCCAATTGTGCATCTGCCTGAGGGAATGGTACATTCGGTTGCGTGGCATTGCCTACCCCAACCCACGCATTGATAGCTTCGTGTTGCTGCTGACGTTTCTGTGTACTCTGCCAAGCCATATGGAGTTGATGCTCAACTTGATCCGTCTGTAATTGCCCAGATAAACTGGCGCCAAATTGCACAGTCCGCCGTGTATCATTTGGACTTTGAAAATCATATAAGTCGTAATTACCGTTTTGGTCAAACTGATTGCCTAAACCTTCAATTTGGCAAATCTCACTATAACAGCCCCATGGGAAGCTACTATAATCATCAATCACCACCTGACTAAAACTTGCAGTTAAAGCTGTTTGCCAATTGTGGGCAAGCTGCTGCTGATATTGAATTTGCGTACTCAGGCTGTCATTTTTGACCGGTTTAGACCAGGCTTGATGACCAAGTGCATGATCCCAATCAATGCCTTGAGGTAACGCGCCATTAAAGAGTTGATAGCCTGCAACAGAATACTGGCTTTGTCGTTGCCACTCCGTATCAAACTCGATACGTTGTTTGGGACTCAAATGATAATCTAAGGCCAGTGCCGCTAAATAACGCTCGCCCTCAGCCGATTGAATATACGGTTTTAATTTTTCGGTCACCAAATTGACCCGATAACCAAGATCTTGAGTTGCATTAAAGCCACCGACATCAAGATGTGCAGCTATTTGTCCATATTGATTGGCATTGAACGACAGTGCACGCACCTCTTCTGGGCGTTTACTGACATAGTTCAGTACACCACCCGGTGTTGCCATAGGACTATATAAAGCGGCCACACCTTTGAGCACTTCCACCTGTTGTTTATTTTCGAGCGCGATATTTTGTTCACCACGCACGGTTTGCCCATTGATTAAATAACTATTGCTACTGTCTAAAGCAAAACCGCGTGAGATCAGATTGCCATAATAACCAATCGGAATATACCCCTCGCCAAGGCTGGCATCCTGCGCAGCAATATCTGCTAAGCCGGTTAAACCTTGGCTCTCAATGTGCTCAGCATCAATTAAGCTCAGACTATAGGGTGTCTCAAGTGCATTTGCTGATAATGGATCAAGCTGGAGATGAGATGGAGTTTGGGCTTGGATCACCAAGGTATCGAGTTGTTGTACTTGCGCTGTGGCATAGCCGCTACAGATCAAAAGCATCGCCGTGGCCAATGGGGTATGTACTAGATGTGGAGAGAGCGTCATCAAAATACTATGCAGTCAATTGCGTTGACGGCATCATAGTCGGAAGTGTTTGAAAAGTTAATGACTTTTTTGGCTTTTCTTTAGTGCATTAAAAAGCCCAGCATATACTGGGCCCTTTTTTATTTAAGCTTAACCTTGTTGATCGCGGTTAGGCTGTTTTTGCTGCACATTTTGCTGATTGTTTTGACCGTTTTGTTGTTGCGGCTGTTGCTGCTGCTGGTCATGTTGATTTTGCTGCTGTTTCCACTGATCTTGCTGTTGTGGTTGCTGCTGTTGTTGATCTTGTTGCGGTAAGCGCGGATTATGTTGCTGATCACGCTGTTGCTGTTGTTGCTGTTGGTCATTTTGATGCTGTTGACCATTTTGTTGCTGCTGTTGCAGACGTTGATTCTGGTTCTGGCTGTTTTGATTGTGATTCATGATTGATTCCATCCATATTAAAATTGCATTAAATTTGAGACAAATCATTCAATGCTCAAATCATCGACACACTTACATCATGCCGGTGAAGATTACTTTACGCGCTTTTTTCCATTCTCCAATTGAGAACGTGTATCATTTTAATGCAACGTGAACAAAACCCACTTAAGCGACTGATATTCGATTTTTTCACTTACCTTTTTTACCTGATGGTCTATTTTTTTCACATAAGCCAACATAAGCTGCACAAAGCAGCTAAGGTCTTGTAGCTAAAAAACCGTTCTAATTAAAGTCCTTATAGCAATGATAAACAATAGGAATAACATATGTCAGAGATCCAAACGGTTAACCATTTTGATTTAACTCGCTATTTAGGCACGTGGTACGAAATTGCTCGCTTACCCATGAAGCATCAGCCCGAAGACAGTACCGATATTTCTGCCGTTTATTCACTTAATGATGATGGCAAAGTCCGTGTGCAAAACCGCTGTCTAGATGGCAAAGGTGAATTGGATGAATCTATTGGTGAAGCCACCATCATAGATGCTGAGCACGGCAAACTTGAAGTGAGTTTTTTACCTGAAGGTTTACGTTGGATTCCGTTTACCAAAGGCGATTATTGGGTATTAAAAATTGATGAGCACTATAGTACAGCTTTGGTGGGTGAGCCCGGTCAAAAATACTTATGGCTGTTACATCGTGATGTCGATTTAGATCCCAATGTAAAACAACAATATTTAGCGTATGCAGAAAGTCTCGGCTATGATCTGACTGATCTTATTCATACTGTACATACCGGACGCAAAACGCCACAGCTTTAAACCTCTAAAGCCCTCTCTAATAGAGGGCTTTTTTTATGGGAGCATTAAGACATGAGTCAACACTACCCAGCTTCACCTCCTGCTCAACATCAGGAACATCAACCAGGACAGCAACATCACATGCACCCTGAACCTGAGATCATTAAGCCGCAGCATCGAGGTAGTCAACAATTACAAAATAAAGTGGCGATCATTAGTGGAGGCGATAGTGGCATTGGCCGCTCAATTGCCGTGTTATTTGCGCGTGAAGGCGCAGATATTGCTATTGTTTATTTAGATGAAGATCAAGACGCGCAAGACACACAGAAATTCGTTGCCGCAGAAGGTCGAACCTGTCTGACGTTAAAAGCAAATCTTGCTGATCCACAGCAAGCACATTCTGTGGTGAGCCAAACTCTGCAAAAATTTGGCAAAGTTAACATTTTAATTAACAATGCAGCGGTGCAATATCCTCAAGCCAACTTAGAAGACATTAGCCCTGAGCAATTACAGCATACTTTCCAAAGCAATTTATTTTCAATGTATTACTTAACGCAAAGTGTATTACCACATTTGCACACAGGTGACAGTATTATCAATACCAGTAGTATCACCAGTTATCGTGGCCATGAGCAGTTAATCGATTACGCCAGCAGCAAAGGCGCAATTACCAGTTTTACTCGCAGTTTAGCCAGTCATTTGCTGAAACAAAGTCGAGGTATTCGTGTCAATGCGGTTGCACCTGGTCCTATTTGGACCCCCTTAATTCCGAGTAGCTTTGATGCTCAAACCGTGGCAGATTTTGGTAAAGACAGCCCAATGGGCAGAATGGGACAACCCAGTGAAGTTGCCCCTGCTTATCTGTTTTTGGCCTCAGATGCAGCAAGTTATATTGCAGGACAAGTGATCCATGTAAATGGTGGTGAGATTTTAAATACTTAAAGGCGATTGAGTCGTGTTCACCTTTTACTGAATACTATACCCACCATCAATGACATACTGCGCACCTGTCACAAACTGCGACTGCTTAGAGAGTAAAAAATAGACCAAATTGGCCACCTCTTCACTGGTGCCTAAACGCCCAGCTGGATGCTTGGCTACGAGTGACTGTAGATCTAAATGCGCAATGAGTGGGGTTTCAATATAGCCTGGATGAATGGAATTGACCCGAATCTGATGTTCAGCGCCATCTAAAGCAGCCGCTTTAGTTAAACCTGTCACGGCGTGTTTGGTCGCAACATAAGCTGCTCGATGTTTGGTTGCAATTAAACCTAACATGGAAGATGTATTCACAATGGAGCCCCCACATCCATGCTGTTTCATGAGTTGCATCTGATATTTTAGGCAGTAAAACACACTGTTTAAATTAACATTCATCATCTGCTGCCAAACATCGAGTTCTAATGCATCAATACTGGCCGCCGCTGATGTGATCCCCGCGTTATTGAATGCGCAATCGAGGCCTTGTCCATAATCGCCAATTTTTGCTAGCACGTCGGCAATAAATATCGCATCACTCACATCACCAACATACAGATAGACTTGAGTCTGCGTACTTAATTCAAGCTGTAACTGCTGTAGCGCCTCAGCGTTTACATCAAGTAAATGTAAAATATAGCCTTGTGTGGCCAGTTGCCTTGCCACAGCTTGACCAATGCCTGAGGCAGCGCCCGTGATCATTGCCACCTGTATTTTTTCGTTCATATTGTTCTCTGATTTAGTGACGATATAGCCCACCATTGACATGAAGAGTTTCCCCAGTCATGAAAGAAGCACCTTGACTACATAAAAATAAAACCACATCAGCGATCTCGCGAGGTTCACCTAAGCGTTTTAACGGGGTGGTTTCGGTCATGGCGCGGCGTTTTTCTTCAGTCATGCCTTGCATCATTGGGGTATTAATCAGTCCAGGGGAGATACAATTGACACGGGTTTTAGGTGCCAATTCAATCGCTAAACTTTTACTTAATGCAATCACTCCCCCTTTAGCTGTGGCATAAGCTGTATGTGCAATACTACCTTGATGCCCGGCAATCGAGGCGATATTCACAATGGCACTTTGTTCACTCAAAAGATCTTTAAAGCTTTTGACCAAATAATAATTGGCATTTAAGTTCAGCTGAATCTGCTGATTCCATGTCTCAACATCTAAATCATCTAAGTCAATATGTTGATAAACACCTGCCGCATGAATCAGAAAATCAATCTGACTAAATTGGCTGGCAATGTCCTGACGCAGCTGATTGAGGGTTGCGGTAATGGCAAGATCCACTTGAAAATACACCGCAGTACTTTTTAACTGATCTAAAAAGGCCTGATCTTTGGCTACTACATCAATTAAAATAAAGTGCACATCGTATGCATCAAAGGCTTGAATGGTGGCTCGACCAATTCCGCCCAATGCGCCCGTCAGTAAGACCGTTTTATGTTGTAATCCTTTCATGCCGACCTATTCTTATAGTTAATGTTGTCCTAGGGTCAAGTGATTGCGCACTTGACCCTAGTGTTGCTTTAAGCATGTTTTTGTTGATCTTCATGATCAACATCACGTAACGAACGACCACCGGTTTCTTTCAGTAAAATAATCGAGATCACCGAGATCGCAATCACAAATAAAATATAAAAGGTAATGGGTAACGTACTATCAAATTTTTTCCATAATAAGGTGGCAATCATTGGCGCAATTGAGCCAGCCAAGATAGAGGAAATTTGATAACAAAATGAGGATCCTGAGTAGCGCATCCGGGTTGGAAAAATTTCTGCCAATACCGCACCTTGTCCGGCATAGCACATACCTTGGAACAATAGACCCGTACACATTGCCAATAATACCCAAGCAAATTCACCGGTATTTAAACCAGCAAAGTAAAATGGAATCCAGGCAACCAAACCTGCATAGCCAATATACATGGTCAGTTTACGGCCAATTTTGTCGGATAGAGCCCCACAAGAAATCATTGAGAAAAACTGAAACGCATTGGCACACAGCAATAAGCTTAAAATCGTCGGATAGCTAAATTGCATTTGAATAGATAAATAGGCGATCGAAAACACCACAATAATGTAATAGGCTGAGTTTTCGCCAACACGCATGAGCATGCCGCAAATCGCTTGTTTTGGATAATGTTTGAGGACTTCTTTTAAACCTGCAGAGGCTTTTTGTTGTTGTTCTTGGCGCTCAATTGATTCCTTAAACACATCGGATTCTTCGACATTTTTACGAATATAATAACCAATAAATACAATCACGGCAGATAGCCAAAATGCAATACGCCAGCCCCAAGCCAAGAAATCTTCAGGAACAAGTAAAGCAGATAAACTGAGTAACACTAAACTGGCGAGGACATTACCCGCACATGCTGCAGCTTGTGGGAAACTGGTCCAAAAACCACGCTGATGTTCTGGACTATGCTCACCCACTAATAACATGGCACCGCCCCATTCCCCCCCTACAGCAAAGCCTTGAATAAAACGCAGTAGCACTAAGATGACTGGTGCGGCATAACCAATACTGGCGAAGGACGGAATACAGCCCATAAGAAAAGTCGCCACACCCACCAAAATTAAGCTAATTTGCAGTAATTTTTTACGTCCATATTTGTCACCATAGTGACCAAATACCAGCCCACCTAAAGGGCGTGCCATAAAACCCACCGCATAGGTGGCAAAAGCGGCAATAATGCCCATCAGAACGCCGCCGCTGCCCATCGCAGGGAAAAATATCTTTGAAAAAACCAAGGTACTGGCTATACCGTAAATAAAAAATTCATACCACTCTGCAATGGTACCTGCCATTGCTGCGCCAACCACTTTTTTGATCGAGGAGCGTTCCGCTGTCACCTCAATTTCTGGAGCTTTTGTTTGTGCAATTTCCATGTTCATTATCCTTTGAGCATTGCTTTATCGTTGTTGTTTTATGTTGTTATAGTTGAATATTGCCTAGACAGACATATTTCATTTCGAGGTATTCATCCATGCCGTATTTAGAGCCTTCACGGCCGATCCCTGATGCTTTTACGCCACCAAAAGGTGCAGCAGCATTAGAAATTAGACCGGTATTCACGCCCACCATGCCGCACTCTAAAGCACGTGACACACGTATAAATTGACTCATGTCTTGGGTAAAGACATAAGCTGCTAAGCCAAATTCAGTATCATTGGCCAGTTTGATCGCCTCCATTTCATGTTCAAATTTAAAAATAGGTGCCATTGGGCCAAAGGTTTCTTCACGGGCACAGAGCATGTCTTGGGTCACATCTTGCAGCAAGGTGGGGCTACACTGATTGCCTTGCTGTGATTCAATCTCACCTGTCACCAATTTTGCGCCTTTGCTTAATGCATCCTGAATGTGTTGCTGAACTTTCTCGACGGCTTTGGCATTAATCAGCGGGCCAATATCAGTTGTTTCATCTAGGCCATTGCCCACCTTAAGCATTTCAACTTTGGCTTTGAGCTTGGCAATAAATTCTGCATAGATGCCACTTTGCACATAAATACGATTGGCACAGACGCAGGTTTGTCCTGCATTACGAAACTTACTGTCCATCACCCCTTGTACCGCTTGATCAATGTGCGCGGAATTAAATACTAAAACCGGCGCATTACCGCCGAGTTCAAGCGATAGTTTTTTAATGGTTGCTGCACTTTGTGCCATCAGTTTGGCACCTACTTCAGTCGAACCAGTAAAGCTTAACTTTTTGACCAATGGGTGACGTGTGAGGACTGCACCAATTTCACTAGATGATCCTGTGACTACATTGAAAATGCCCTTTGGAAAACCCGCTTGTTCGGCAAGTTTGGCCAAAGCCAAAGCGGTTAATGGTGTTTCTGAAGCCGGTTTAACAATAATGCTACAACCTGCCGCTAAAGCAGGTGCCACTTTCCGCGTGATCATTGCCGCAGGAAAATTCCACGGCGTAATGGCAGCACAGACGCCCACCGCTTGCTTAAAGACCAAAATTTCACTGTTGCTTACTGTGGGAATAATATCGCCATAGCCGCGTTTGGCTTCTTCGCTAAACCATTCGATATAGCTTGCTGCATAAGCAATTTCCCCTTTGGCTTCTTTAAGCGGCTTGCCTTGCTCTAGGGTCATAATGCTGGCGAGCTCGTCTTGATGCGCTTGAATCAAATCAAACCATTGTCTTAATAAACGACTGCGTTCATTCGGGGCCACCTCACGCCATTTTTTTTGGGCAAGATCGGCATCTATAATCAGTTGTTCAATTAACGCTGCATTAAGTCGCGGCACTTCGCTAATCAAACTTTGATCATAGGGGTTATAAACCGCTATTTTGTCCTGTGTGGTGATCCATTCACCATTGATCCAGCATCGATTTTCAAAAGATGCAAATGTCTGAATATCCATATATGTATATCCTTATTCTTGTTGTTTAAAACGCGCTATTTTTTTCACTAAGGTGGATTGCTCAACCTGCAGGGCTTGCGCTGTGGCACGGGTAGAACCATGCACGGCCAAAGCCTCAATAATTAATTGCCGTTCATAAGTTAAAACTTGCGCTTTGAGTGATAATGGCTTGCTTGCAACGATAGGCTGTACTTGCAAGGGTTGGGGTAAATCCTGCATGTCAATATGATCTTGACGACTCATCACACATAAACGCTCAACCCAATTGACCAATTCACGAATATTGCCTGGCCAAGCATAATGAGTTAAAGCTTCTAATACTTCAGGACTCAACGACTTATGCTGCTGATATTTCTGATTCCACAGACTTAAATAGTGCTCAAGCAAAGGGATAATTTCCGCACGGCGCTCACGTAAGGGCGGTAAATTGAGCTCGACAACATTCAGCCGATAAAATAAGTCCTCACGAAATTGCCCTTGATCCAGCATGTCTTTTAAGTTGCGATGTGTGGCACTGATAATCCTTACATCAATTTGTTTAAATTCTGTACCACCGACGGCTAAAAACCGCTGTTCTTCAATGACTTTAAGTAATTTCACCTGTAAATGTAACGGCAAATCACCAATCTCATCTAAAAACAAAGTGCCTTGATGGGCAATTTCCAATAAACCTTTTTTGCCTTTACTAGAGGCGCCGGTAAAGGCACCTGCCACATAACCAAACAGTTCAATTTCTAATAAATTATCGGGTAGACCTGAACAATTCAGCTCTAGAAAAGCCTGTTCAGCACGTGGACTCATGTGATGAATATAGCGTGCCAGCTGACTTTTACCTGTCCCCGTTTCTCCACCAATCAGCACTTTACTGTCAAACTTAGCCACATGGGTCGCCAAATCAAATACGTCTTGTGTATGCTGCGAGACAATACAATCACTGGCATGACTGCTGAGTTTGTATTGTGCTTGACTACGGAATAAATTTTCCAGCTGTTCTTGTGCATGTTTGGCACGCAGGAGTTCAGTAATATCACGCACACAGGTCACTACACACAGGAGTTGCTGCTTGGCATCAAAGATAGGACTCCCTGTCACTAAAATTTTTTGATTGCCATGAATGCTTTGCACCAGAGTCACCACATCTTGGCGTTTAATGACTTCTAAAGAAACCGAATTGGATAAATAACCAAGTTTAACCAAATCACCCATATAGCGACCTAATAACAAACTACGGTTGAGGCCAGTAATCCGTTCATAAGCACTATTGACCGCCAACGTCACTGCCTCGGCATCAGTAATATAAATGCCATCTTGAATCGCTTCCATAAAGGAGCGAATCGGTTCAACATTAAAAATCGAGCGACCATCTTGGGTTTTTAGCGCAAAGCCTTGCACTTGATCTAAAAAGCTCAAATGCTGCTGGCGCGCATCAGCGACTGACATAGGCTTCTCGATAAATCGATTCAATTTCATGCACAGTGAATTGACGCGGATTATTTTTCAGCAAGCGCTCGACTTTTATCGCTTCTGCCGCAAGACCGGCCAAGTCTTCCTCCAAAATGCCAAAATGCTGTAAACCTGCGGGAATATTCAGTTGACGACAAAATTGATGCAAAAATTCCACTAATTTTTCGGCATTAAGCATATGGTGATTACCCTGGGCCAGATGTAAGCGTTTAGCAATCTCACTTAAGCGTTCTGCACAGCCCAAGACATTCCATTTTAAGACATAAGGCAACATAAGCGCATTACTCACCCCATGTGCCATTTTATATTTCCCGCCCAATGGATAAGCCAAGGCATGCACGGCACCCACTCCCGCATTACCAAACGCCAATCCAGCCATTAAGCTTGCCGTGGCCATTTTTTCTCGCGCGAGTAGATGATTCGGCAAAGCATAGGCTTGTGGTAAGTATTCAACAATCATTTCAATGGCTTGAATGGCCAAGGCATCGGTGACATCAGAACGATTCACTGAAATATACGCTTCAATAGCATGTACCAAGGCATCTACCCCACTGGCGGCAGTGACAGCAGGTGGGCAACTGACTGACATGACCGGTGAAACAATGGCCACATCAGGTAATAAGCAATCACTGACAATCCCTTGTTTCATTTGCTGGACGGTATCGGATAAAATCGCAATGTTGGTCACTTCCGAACCCGTACCCGCCGTGGTAGGAATCACAATCAGTGCAATATCGCGGCGTTGAATTTTATCTACCCCAATAAAATCCTCAACAGCGCCAGCTTGTCCTGCCAAAGCTGCCACACATTTGGCAATATCTAAGGCACTACCGCCACCTACCGCAATTACCCCATCACAGGCTTGTTGATGATAGCCATCAATCACCTCTTGCACTTGTGCTAACTCAGGTTCTGGTTTGACTTGGTCATAAATGGCGTAATCAATGTTTAAGCGACTGAGTACCTGTTGAATGGTACCTGACTGTACCACGCCTTGGTCAGTGACAATCAATGCCTTGTTCATGTTGAATTTTTCGATGGCGGTATTTAAATAATCCAGTGCATTCGGCCCAGTAATCAATTTATTGGCGGTTTTAAATGTTGCAAATGTCATATTATTGTTATCCTATTTAATATTATGTTTAATAAATTCACTGATCTTATCTAAGTATTGTTCTGCAATTGGTAATTTTCCTGCCAGGGTGAACATGCCATGCATCAAACCTTGCACATGGTGATATTCCACATTTAAGCCGGCTTGAATTGCCGCGCTTACATAGTCTAAAACCTCATCACGTAGTGGATCGTGCTCCACGGTCAGAATATAGAGTTTGCCATTTTCCCGTATAAACGGCTGATTTAATAGACAAATTGCATTGTGATCGTTTGGTTGTTGCATGAGCTGCTCAAAAAACCAATGCATGGTGCTTTGTACTAAGGGAAAGCCGCTTAAATAAGCTTGATAACTCGGACTCTCAGGAAAATACCCAATCACTGGGTAAAGTAGGAGTTGTGCTTTTAGCTCAATGTTAAATTGCTGATAAAAATTTTGTGCTAAATAAGCTGCTAAATTGGCGCCTGCACTATCCCCACAAAACACTAAGCGTGTGACATCAATTCCTAATTCGGTATGTTGTTGCATGATATACGCCAGTGCCTGCTGACAGTCTTGGTAAGGCACAGGAAATTTAAATTCAGGCGCCAGACGATAGTCAATTGCAATCACGCGTACATCAGCACTATAGGCCAGCTTACGACAAATCGAGTCATGTGAATCTAAATTACCAATTACCCAACCACCGCCGTGGATATAGATCACACATGGCCTGTGGGTTGCTTGTAAATCAACATCATAAATACGTAGGTGGATCGGCTGATCTTGCCATGTTTGCTCAATATCCTGCGTTTGCACATGATCTAAGCCTTGCATCGCAGCCAAAGCACAATTGTTGATATAGGTTTGGCGTAGTTCAGCAATACTGCCCATTTTTTCAAACGATTGTCCGCCTTTGGCTAAGAAGGCCTCAATAATCGGACGGGCATCCGGATGCAGTGCGTAAGTCATACCACTTGATCCTCCATCCCGACATGCGCGCTATAGTAGTCAGATGCTTGAAACTGTGCCGCCTGACGATAGGCTTCCACATCTAAGGGCCAGTTGTTAATGACTTTACCGGCTGCATTTTTATACCAACTTGAGCAATCGGAGGAAAAGGCTGAGTGAGCCATTTGCTGCTGGATTTTTTGGTTATACTCCTCAAATAATTCCGGCTTGACAGCTAAGGCCACATCATGCGCTAAAATGTGCTGTACCGCCTCTAAAATGTATTGATGCTGAATTTCTAGCATCGTCACAATGGAATTATGGTTTAAGTTGGTGTTAGGGCCGTAGACTAAAAATAAATTATTAAATTGAGGTATGCTTAAACCTAAATAGGCTTCTGCACCATCTGCCCACACTTGTGATAAAGACTCACCATTGTGTGCAACAATATTGAGCTTGCCATTAAAGTTTTGACTGGCAAATCCAGTTCCATAAATAATGACATCGGCTTCGATGTATTCTCCGGCACTGGTGACAACGCCATGCTCGCTGATTTCTGCAATCGCATCGGTCACCAAAGACACATTGTCACGATTAAGTGTTGGGTAATAATCATCGGTTCTTAAAATTCGTTTACAGCCAAACTCATAATCTGGAGTCAGTTTGGCACGTAGAATTGGATCTTGAATGCTGTTATATAGATGTTGCAGGGCTAAATGCTCGCCCTCTTTTTGCATGTTACTGCCATGCTGGGTGCGATGAAAACCATCTTCACGCATTTGATGAATATGCTGACGGCTGGCAAAAAATGCGGCAGGATTGTGCTCAAATTCATCCAACTCGGCTTGACTAAACACATACTGATCACGCGGCATAATCCAATTGGCACTGCGCTGAAAAATCGTGAGCTGTTTTGCCTGTTTCGCAACCTCAGGAATATATTGTACAGCGCTCGCAGCACTGCCAATACTCACCACTTTTTTATCTGTTAAATTGACTTCATATTGCCATGCAGCAGAGTGGAAACTTTGTCCTTGAAAACGCTCTGCACCCTTAAAGCTTGGGATGAGGGGTGTATTGAGTTGCCCCCAGGCTGGAATAAACACTTTGGCTTTGACCAAACCTAAATTTTGAATCTCTAAATCCCAAAGCTGCTGTTCTTGATTCCACATGGCTTGGGTAATTTCAGCGTTATAGCTGAGATGTGGATGTAAATCAAAGTGACTGGCTAAATCATTTAAATAGCCCAATAACTCTTCTTGACCGGCATACATACGACTGACGCGTAAATGCGGAAAATAGCTAAAGCAATAAATATGCGACTGAGTATCACAAGCAGCACCCGGATAAATGTTATCGCGCCAAACACCACCTAATGCATCTGCTTTTTCAAAAATTTTAAAATTTTCTATCCCATGTTGCTTGAGTACCGCAGCCATGCCTAAGCCACCATAGCCTGATCCTAAAATAGCCACATCTAAAATTTGCTGACTCATGTCCTTATCCTTATTATTTTTTCCTTGATGATGAAAAAAATCATCTAAATTATGTTATCAAAAATCATGCCAACTTATTCTTTTATTCTATATCTTTGATTTATCTAGACTTTAAAAAACCTCGTGTTTTTAATCGATGAATTTATTCCTAAATTGTATTAATTGTCATGATTTTTTTCTTTTATAACACACATGATTCAACCCCTGTCATACAAATATCGTAAAAATACATAGGTGTTTGCATGTAGCAAACTCAGCTGAAATTAACATAAGCCATACCCGACTATATACTTTCCCTTGTTAGGATAAAGCAACTTAATTTAAGTCTATGCACTTAAAATCACAACGACGAGGACTGTTTATGTCAGGGCATCCTGCTGTTGAGTTCACTGCTCAACAATCTGCCTTAGTGGAATTATTAAGCTATTTAAAACAACATCACTATCATTTCACCACCATTACCCCTTTATCTCATCAGCGTATTTTGACACGGCGTAAAGCACAAACTGCCAGCAGCTTAACCGATATCTTTGGCTGGAATTTACCTTTTGATGCGGATTTGCTGCCTTTAGATCTCTTTGCTCTGTTACAGGCGCATCAATATATTGAACGCTACAATGACCAGCAATGGTACAGCTGTATTCGTGTTTCTAGTCTAGATCAACATTTAGTGGTTCATTCCGGTTATCCCACACAAGATATTGATGCGGTTTTTTTTGGTCCGGATACGTATCGCTTTTATTTTCATGTGCAGCAGTATCTACAGCAACAACAGTTACAGCCTCTATCAGCTTTAGAAATAGGCTGTGGTACCGCAGCTGTGGCCATTGCACTCGCCAAACAGTTTAAAATTAAGCACATGACTGGTATTGATATCAATCCACAGGCTTTAAGCTTTAGCGCAGTCAATGCCAAGGCTGCCAAGGTGAATTTGGTCTTAGCGCAAAGTGATGTGTTGCAAGATATTGATCAAAAGTTTGATTTTATTTTTGCCAATCCACCGTATTTGGTCGATGACGAGCAACGTCAATATCGACATGGTGGACAATTAGATGGCGCAGAAATGGCCTTTGCTATTTTGCAACAGGCAATACATCAGTTAAGCCCACAAGGGCATTTATTTTTATATAGCGGTGCAGCAATTTCCCAAGACAACAATTTGCTTTACACCGCGATTAAAATTTTTATGCAAGATTATCCAACCTATGAGTGGCAGTATCAAGAAATTGATCCCGATGTATTTGGTGAGGAATTAGAACAAAGCCAATATCAACATATTGATCGCATTAGCCTCGCTTTAATCACTGTACAAGCGCCTTAAAATGAAGCCCACTATCGTGGGCTTTGTAAGCTTGGAGTTTAGAGATCTAACTCGCCTTCACGCCATACATCTTCATATTCGTCATGATCAATTAAAAAACGATAGCCCGTATCGAGTGCTAAAAATGGTAGTGCTTCAGGAAATACCTCTTCTAACTCTTTCACACTCATGGTTTGAAAAAAGTCATCTGCATCATCTAGTTCACCGCCATAGATAAACCATGCTATACCATCACTGTCAGGCAAATTGCGAATCCCAACAATGCTCTCTTCAGTTAAGGATTTGACTGCAATGGCAATCACATCTTGGTCATTTACCGCACGATAGGCAGAGCCATATTGTTCACACACCAATTTCTGTTCTTCAATGATATCTTTATGCATGCTAGATTTTCTAAATCATTTAATACAAATTGCAGTATAACGAAAAAAGCCCACCATCGTGGGCTTTTTCTTTGTCAAGATTTAAGCAGGAATACCTTCAGCAGCTGGCTCACGTGCCCAAATCCGATGCTGACGAATGCTCTCTTTAAAATCATCAGCAATCGTTTTAAAGTCATCTGCCTTAAATAGACCAGCATCTTCTTCTAAGCCCAGTAAGCCTATCAACTCTGCTTTATCACCTAAAAATACAATCGGTTTTAAATGCTTGTAGGTTTCTAGCAGATAATGTTTAGCGACACCATCTTTCTTCACCGCATCTAAATTATCGCCATCGACAATCACGACTGCATCATAAGCAATTGAAGGTTCACCTTTTTGCATACCATCTGAAGCAATTTCCTTGCCTTTATGATCTTTGACTGGAGCAGGTGTGGGAGTCAACACTTCTGCGACCGCATTTTCAGCTTTAGCCCAATCCTGAATGGCTTTAACTTGCGCTGCATTGGCACCATCATGCACCAAGACCGCAATTTTGCGTGCTTTGATATCGTCAGGAATAAAGGCCTGCATCGAAAGTTTGGCCGAGGTTTTATCAATCGTTTGACTTTGCGCTTTGGCATCCGCTTTTAAGGCAATACCCAATTGCTCTGCCACTTGACGGGCTAGGTCAATATCAATATTCGCTAACACCTCTTGTACCTCACGCTCACGAATATGTAAACGTTCGACTTTACCCAACTCAAAGACATAAGCATCTACCACATGCTTTTGCTCGTGCGCTGCTAAGCTTTGATAATACAAACGTGCCTGAGTAAAGTGGTCAGCAAACGATGGACTACGTTCACGAATCTTGCGGCCATCAATACGTTCTTGATAGCTCTCAAAACCACCTTGGCTGGCAGCAGGTGGGGTTTCAACTGGCCAATTGCCATCAATTGAATTGGGCTGATAGGCAGCTTGGCCTTTATGCACATGATGCTGATGTAAGGCATCACGTTGATTATTATGGAATGGACATACCGCTTTATTGATCGGAATTTGATGGAAGTTCGGGCCACCCAGACGGCTTAATTGAGTATCGGTATAGGAAAATAAACGTGCTTGTAATAAGGGATCATTGGTAAAGTCAATTCCAGGGACAATATGCCCTGGACAGAAGGCAACTTGCTCAGTTTCAGCAAAGAAATTATCAACATTGCGATTCAGGACAAACTTACCAATTGGAGTGACAGGCACAAGTTCTTCAGGAATGATTTTGGTCGGATCAAGCAGATCAAAGTCATATTTCATCTCATCTTGTTCTGGCACAATCTGTACGCCCAACTCCCATTCCGGATAAAAGCCCTTCTCAATCGCTTCATACAAATCACGGCGATGGAAATCGGGGTCTTTACCTGCTAATTTTTGTGCCTCATCCCAAACTAGCTGAGCCAAACCTTGCTTTGGTGTCCAATGGAATTTCACAAATACTGCTTCACCTTTGGCATTAATCAAGCGGAAAGTATGTACCCCAAAGCCTTGAATGGAACGTAAGTTACGTGGAATGGCACGATCTGACATGGCCCACATGACAGCATGCGCGGATTCAGGCACTAAAGACACAAAGTCCCAGAAGGTGTCATGTGCGGATGCACCCGTTGGAATCTCTGTATCTGGCTCTGGTTTTACTGCATGCACAAAATCGGGGAATTTAATGCCATCTTGAATGAAAAATACTGGCGCATTATTTCCCACTAAATCAAAATTACCTTCTTCGGTATAAAACTTAATCGCAAAACCACGAATATCACGCACAGTATCTGCCGAACCACGTGGGCCTTGCACCGTGGAAAAACGTACAAAAATTGGAGTTTGGATGCTGCTGTCTGTTAAAAAGCCAGCTTTGGTCCATTTGTCATTGCCCGGATAAGCTTCAAAAAAACCGTGCGCTGCTACACCACGTGCATGCACAATTCGTTCAGGGATACGTTCATGGTCAAAATGCGTGATTTTTTCACGTAAAATAAAGTCTTCGAGTAAAGTCGAGCCACGAGTACTGGACTTTAAACTATTTTGATTATCTGCAATTTTAACCCCATGATTGGTGGTTAAAGCCTGCTCGGTGGCATCACGACGATGGGCATCAAGTTGTTCTAGCTTTTTATTACTGTTTTGACGATCCGGGCGATCTTGTCCGCCCATCTGGCTCACGGTCTTCTTATTCATGATGTTCCTCATTTCGTTTTTATAGCAAAAGATAGACATGATGCTGGTAATATCATCCTGATTAACCATATCGCTAAATATGCCGATGTAATGTATAACTTCGATTAAATTTTCAGCATTTTATGTAATGGATTTTCAATTTATTTTTAAAACTCTAATTCCTAATACAAATAGATAGAGTCATGTAACTTTGATGCTAGTTAAAGCAAAGTGACTTGCATTTAATAGATTAGATTTCTTGACGATTATTTTGTACACTTCAATACATAATACTTCATACTTAATTTCCGATTATGTCGACAACAATGATTAAAAAACGCACCGGTGGTCGCAGTGCACGAGTACGTCAAGATGTACTCAAACATGCATTATTTGAACTGATTGAACAAGGCTATATGGGTTTCAATATTAGCCAAATTGCTGCACGTGCTAATGTGCACGAAACCACAATTTATCGGCGCTGGGCAACACGTGAAGCACTCATGATGGAAGCCATTAGTGAATTTGCTCAAAACCAGCTTGTCCCAGTTCATACAGGTAATCTTGCCCAAGATTTACGCCATAGCTTGGGTTTAATTTGTAATTTCTTACAAAGTCAAATTGGTAAAACTCTGATCATGTTAGCATTTAATCCTGAGCTAGAGCCTAAACTACAACACATGACATTGGCACTCTGGCAAGAGAGAATGCAGATCGGGCAAAAGATTTTTACCCATGCAATTGAACGTGGTGAGTGGCCTCGAGATTATGATCCCCATTTAGTCTTCAATGAAATGATTGGTCCACTGTTAAGTCATTATTTCTTACTGAAACAACCCATCACTGAACAGATGTTAAATCAGCGTGTCGATTTCATCTTAAATAACCGTCACACTTTTGGCTTTAAAGGGTTAAATTCTGTACCAAAACCTGAGCAAATCAGTCAGTTTTAAGCATTTCCCTGGTGATCTGTTATAGTTTTTTTGCTTTTTTCTGTATCTAATATTTAAAAAAGCGCTTTTGCATAATACAGTTATTCCTTTGATTTAAATGTGAGAATCAAAAATGCAAGAGCGCCCTTCAAAACCAGCACCCAAATATGCCGATAGCTCGATTTCAGATAAAGCCTTTAAACGTATGCTGCTTTGGTTTTTTATTTACTGTAGTTTATTTTGTATTGGCGTGGTGTTTGCGATTAATGCCGATATGGGTCTTTAAATCAACAAGCTGCAACACTCAGCCTGCTGAGTCAAATTAAAGTGGATTAGGCATGTATAAAGCTGAACAACTGGCTCATAACATTCGAGTTTTAATTGAAAACCAGTCTTTTAGTGCCCATCAAAAACTTCCGTCCTTGCGTGATCAGGCTGCAGATAGCGGTTTAAGCTTAATGACGGTCATGAATGCCTATCAAAGTTTAGAAGCACAAGGCCTGATTTATGCCAAGGAGAAGTCAGGCTATTTTGTTAGCCCGCAACAACAGCATCTCGCTGTGCCCCCAGCCCGTGTAGCCCTTCATCAAGATGTATCGATCAACTCCTTAGTGTTTAAGTATTTAAAATCGATACAATCCGCTGAGATTGTTCCTTTAGGATCTGCTTTTCCTGAAGATAGCTTAGTGATGAGCAAAAAGTTGATTCAAATCATGGCGCAATTGGCACGTGAGCCGAGTAGCTATACCCTTCATGAGAGTCTACCACCGGGTAAGCTGGCATTACGTCAATTGATTGCACAGCGTTACAACATGCATGGCGTTGCCACTCATGCCGACGATATTGTGATTACTTCGGGCTGTTTAGATGCCTTAAATTTGGCTCTGCAAGCCATTACCCATGCTGGCGACTATATTATTTTACAGCAACATATTTTCTACGGGGCTTGGCAAGCAGCTGAACGTTTGGGTTTAAAAGTGATTACGCTGCCCGAACATCCTATTTATGGCTTTGATTTACAAGCTTTTGAGCAAATTTTACAACAATATCCAATTAAAGTCTGTTGGTTAATGCTCAACAGCCATAATCCGATTGGCTTTAATGTGAGTAATGAAATTAAAGCCAAAATTGCTGCCTTGATTGACGAATATCAAGTGTATTTAATAGAAGATGATGTCTATGAGGAGCTCTATTTTTCTAATACCCGTCCTTTACCGATGAAGTACTTTGATCATGCCAATTGGGTATTACACTGTTCTTCGTTTTCTAAAACCTTGGGGGCAAGTTTTCGTCTAGGCTGGGTACATGCAGGTGCTTTCTCTGCCAAGATCCAACACTTACAACTCATGAGTACAATCTCTGCCAACAGCCTATTACAACACGCTTTGGTTGAGTTTATTAGCAAACATCATTATGAAAAGCATTTACGTCAACTACGTAAAAATCTCGAAAAGCAAAAAAAACTATTCTTTAAATTTTTGGAGCAGCACTTACCTAAAGGCTGTGAAATTTATTATTACCATAGTGGCTATTTCCTATGGATTAAACTGCCGCCTGGCATTGCCAGTATGAGTATTTATGAAACATTACTTGAGCGCAATATTGCTATTGCACCCAGTTCTTTATTTTGTGTTTTTTCTGAACAACGCCAAGGCTTACGCTTAAACTGCTCTTTTGCTTGGAATGATCACATGCAATCTGTATTAACCCAGCTTATTCGCGTCATTGAACAGCAAATACAGGCGATTTAACCACAACTGGCTTTAAGCACTGTGTTGCTATCATCGGTGACCACTGTCACACGCTCACTGCGGTAATCCAAAGTGACCGGTTGATTAGGTTTGACTATACGTACTTCACCCGATTGAGTCATGATTTTAATATCATCTTCGCTTAAGTTTTTTTGCCCAACCAATTTGGCAGCATACTGAGCTTGGCATTGATCTTTTTGACTGCGCAATAAGCTCCACTCTTCAACGACACGCCCATCTGGCAAATGACAATCACTCACTTGACCTTGCGCAGTATTACGCGTCACGCTTTGACCGCCCTGTTGCTGACAGTAAACACTAGCAGGGTTGGCCATGCCCACAACCTGATGACTCGTGGATGGAGTATGACTGCTACAGGCACTCAGTACCAAGCCTGTAGTAAACAACAAGATCATTTTATACATTTTTTCCTCATTATTTTAGCTGTTAAGTCTTGATCTTACCTGAGGTCTTGGGATTCCGCTGCGAAATTTTTAATTTTTTAATAGGGACAGATTGGATTGAATGCTATAACGATAACCCTCTTGTTCTGGGATCTGTTGCATGTGTAATGCAATTTCACCTGATTTTTTATTTCCTGTGATGGATAAATCATAGTGATAAGACTGTATTTGACTGTGGTCTAAATAGAACTGAACATTTTCAATATGATAATCTTCGATTTGACCATATTCATCTTGAATATTTTGATCATGTAAAATTACCGATTCAACTCGCTTGTGATTGATATGTGCACGACTATATTGGTAAGCCGTTAAACTCAATATACACACACCAGCCAACGCTAGGAATGTATTACGTTTATTCAGTAAGATCGCCATAACACTATTTAAATAAACAAATTGAGAGATTAGATTACCTTAATCTGCACTTAAGTGCATAAGTTTAGGTGATTTTTTAAGCAAACAGTATTGGTCATCTGCATGCTTAAAAAACCGAAATTTTTTCTCTGTCGCAGGTCTGTGCTTTTCAGCCAAGCGTGGTTTTATTTAAACTTCCAGGTGTAGTCAATATTAACACGTTGTTCTTTGGCGGTTTTAAAAGTGGCTTTAGGGCCAAAGTCATTTTTATAATCCTCGTGACGTAGGCGGATATTTAAACCTTTTAAGGCAGTTGTTTGTAACTGATAAGACAGCTCTATACCAAACTTACGCTCTTTAAGTTCACGATCGTCACCCACCAAATTCACCAATTCAATCTCATCGCCTTTGGTATAACGTGTCATTAAACGTAAACCAGGAATGTGATCTTTAAAGTCATAATCATAACGTACTGACCATGCTTTTTCATTAGGGTTTAAGAAGTCAGTTGACCAAGCATCCAAATAGGTATTGGCTTCGCCGCCACTTAAATAAGGAAAACCTGTTTCACCTGAGTTATGAATATAACCTAAACTAAACTTATGTTGATCCTTATGTAAAGCAATGACCATGTTGCCATGATGGTTATCAATTTCACCAGCTAAACTATCGCCTGAATCAACGGTTCTAAAATAACGAAAGTCATTATATAAACTCCATTGATCATTCAATTGATAAGTATTACGTGCCCAAAAGGTGTATTGATCATAGACTTCATGTAAATTGGCATGATACAAAGCAAACGTCGTTTCAGGACGCAAGTAGTAGTACCCACCAATATAGTGTAAACCTGAAGTTTCCACCCCTGTATACTTCATATTGGCCGCAGAGAGACGAATTTTTTCGTAGTTGGTCGAGTCACGATGATTCACTCGATCGACATAACCTGCCTCAATTTTGACTTTGTCTAATTCTTTCGATTCAAGTGCAATACCACGATAAGTCTGTGGTAATAAACGCGCAGGTGAGCCCACCAAAACTGGATTTAAAGGAAATAATGTTCCTGCTTTGATTTCAGTTTCACTGATTTTAGCCTTCGCCGTTAGCCCAATTTCGCCGTAGCTGTCTGTAGGTTCTAGGCTGGGTCTATTTACAGGCAATAAACCCGTGCCCAAAGAATGCTCTTGATCAGCCCACAGTTTAATCCCTGTACCAGCATACACATCTAGACCGAGGCCAACTGGACCTTCAGTAAAACCAGACTTGGCATTCAGGATAAAACCTTGTGCCCACTCTTTGGCCGCAGGTTGCGTCACATCTGGGGCGGTAAAATTACGATCTAAATAAAAATTACGTGCAGTCAACGTGACTTGACTGTCTTGAATAAAATCAGCAAATGTTGAACTGCTGATTAACCCTAAAAATATGCATCCATATATTTTTGTAGTCATTGTCTGTTTCCTTAAGACAAGAATATGCCTTTCATAGCCACAAATGCGCTATAAAATAAATTAAAAAGTCAGGGATTGAAGATGTGGCGGTGATTACCACCACATCTGCTCTGCATTAGATCACAGTAAAAACCGCTGCAACTTTTGCCACTTGTTTACCGTCTTGCCATGCAATCGCTTCAAGATTGGAAATCTTGCGACCACGGCGCACAAAGTACACCTCTACATCGACTTGTTTAAGCTGAGTAGGACGTAAGAAGTTCACAGTCATATTGACCGTGGCAGCAGGCTGAGCGTCATGACCGATAAATGCAAATAAACCCATCGCATCATCAAGCATTGCGCTTAACATCCCGCCTTGTAACATACCCATCGGATTGGCAAACTCAGCTCGAGATTGATAACTCACGCGCATCAACGTCTGCTCAGCATCGAAATGCTCAATCTTTCCACCCAAAAAGGTATGGATTGGAGGCGCGACTAAATCATTAATGATTGCTTGATAGTCAACAGACATCTCTCACTCCTTAGTCAATAAAATAGTCATTGCTAAAATCAGTCACGACGCTACCAGCATGTTGAACGCTGTGCGCTAAACCATAAATTTCAGCTAATACCATGGTGTGATAGAAACGTGCAGTTTGGACTTTAGCTTTTAAGAAGTTGGCATTGCCTTGGGCCTGTGCCAATAATTCAGCGGCTTTGACTGCGCTCTTGGCATGTTGCCAAGCACCCACGACAATACCGGTTAGCATTAAATACGGTACAGAAACTGATAATGCATCCTTAGTTGATTGCATAAATTGCTGTGCAATCAGTTGGCTATGGCTTTCTAATAGTTCAATTGCGTTGCCAAACTCAGTTGCAATATCAGCAAGCTCTGCCTTGGCTTGTACTTCAGCTAAGGTTTCTTTCATCAAGCCCAGCAACACGCCTAAGTTTTTGCCTTGGTCTTTGACAATCTTACGACCGACTAAGTCAGCCGCTTGAATGGCTGTCGTACCTTCGTAAATCACGCTGATGACAGCATCACGTAAATATTGTGCCACACCCGTTTCTTCAATAAAGCCTAAACCGCCGTGTACTTGAATACCTGTGGTGGTGGTTTTGAGTGCAGTTTCAGTGGCCCATGCTTTAAATACAGGAATCAGTAAATCAACTAAGCCTTGGTTATAGGCACGCACTTCAGCATCTGGATGACGTAAGCTAATATCTTGAGCTTGGGCAATAAACAATGAAATCGCACGCATGGCTTCTACGTTAGATTTCATGCTGAGTAACTGACGACGCACATCGGCATGTTCAATAATGGCCACTGGCTGACCCGTCGCCACGTCCGCGCCTTGTACACGTTCACGTGCATAATCAAGTGCTGCTTGGTAAGAACGTTCCGTTAATGCTACACCTTCCATACCCACGGTTAAGCGTGCCATGTTCATCATTACGAACATTGCTGCTAAACCTTTGTTTTTCTCACCCACGAGGTAACCTAAAGCTCCTTCGTCATCGCCATAGGCCATAACACAGGTTGGGCTGGCATGAATCCCGAGTTTATGTTCAATGGATACGCAGCGTACATCGTTGCGCTCGCCCAATGAACCATCGTCATTGACCAAGAATTTAGGCACTAAGAACAGTGAAATACCGCGTACACCTGCTGGCGCATCTGGAAGACGTGCCAATACCAAGTGAATAATATTCTCAGTTAAGTCATGCTCACCAAAGGTGATAAAGATTTTTTGACCATGAATACGGTAGCTGCCATCCGCTTGCTCAATGGCTTTGGTTTTTAACGCACCCACATCTGAACCTGCACCTGGTTCAGTCAGGTTCATAGTACCGCCCCATTCACCTGATACCAGTTTTGGTAAATATTTGTGTTTGAGTTCATCGCTTGCTGCGTGGCTAATCGCTTCAATGGCACCAATGGTGAGTCCCGAACACATCACAAAGGATTTATTGGCACCCATCATAATTTCATTGACTGCAGTCGATAAAATATAGGGTAAACCTTGACCGCCAAATTCTGGCTCAAGTGAAATATTGTTCCAACCGGCTTGGGTATATTGTTGATAGGCTTCTTTAAAGCCTTTTGGTGTAGTCACCACACCATCAGCAATTTTTAAGCCTTCGCGGTCACCGCTGGCATTAATCGGATCAAGGACATTGCTGGCAAATTTACCTGCTTCTTCAAGTACAGATTCATATAGTTCTACACCTAAATCTTCAAGACCTGGCAACTCGGCCAATTGTTTTTGATCTAACAGATGATTAAAGATAAAGCTGAGATCATTTAAAGGGGCTTTGTAGCTGTTCATGCGCTGAGTTCCTTGTCTTGTAGTAAACGCCAGTTGATTTTTCCGCTTGCAGTTTTTGGGAGTTCATCCACAAATTCTACAAATTTCGGCACTTTATAAGCCGACATATTGGCGCGGCACCAATCTTTAAATTCTTGTTCTGTCATGCTTGTATTTGGCTTTAACACCACGACAGCTTTGACACTTTCACCACGATCAGTTTTGTGGCATGGAATAATGCAGTTTTCAAATACGTTGTGGTTTTTATATAAGATGCTTTCCACTTCAGATGGCCATACTTTATAGCCAGAGACATTAATCATGCGTTTGAGACGATCTGCCATAAAGAAGTAACCTTCTTCATCGAAATAACCGACGTCACCAGTTTTAAAGAACGTATGTCCATCATGTTCAATTAAGGCATCTTTAGTGGCTTGCGGGTTTTTCCAATAACCACTAAACATACAGGGACTGCGTGAGATAATTTCACCAGTTTGACGTACACCCAGTTCTAAACCAGTGTCTGGATCAATTACCCGGCTATCCACTTCAAATAACGGCACCCCTAAACATTGACGTTTGCCACGACCATAGGGATTAAGATGTACCCCTGCAGTCATTTCGGTCATACCCCAACCTTCAATAAACTCAATTCCTGTTAAGGTTTCAAAATCTTGAGCAATGGCATGTGGCATCCCTGTACCACCACCATAAACGCAGATGAGTGAGCGGAAATTATATTGATTGACATTTGGCATCGCCAAAAGATCGACCACCATAGTGGGAATACAGCACCAATGGGTGAGGCCATGTAGATCCACCACTTGAGCTGCACAGACACGATCCCAACGGGTCATTAAATAGGTGGTTGCACCAAGATATATCGGCAGACACATGGCATTAATCATGCCTGTGACATGGAAGAATGGCGTCACCGATAACACTTTGGCGGTGTTATTCCACGGGCTCCAGTTGATCTGCGTACTGATTTGCGCAACCAAAGCACGGTGGCTGAGCATACAACCTTTAGGATGTGCTGTTGTACCCGAAGTATATAAAATCACCGCAAGGTCTTCGCCTTGGCGCTGTGCGTTATAGGTGATCGCTGTATGTTGTAACGCCGTTTGGAAATTAATCACCTGTTGGCTTTCGGTAATCGCAGGTGCATTTTTTACCGTTTCTGGAATCACAAATTTGGTATCGGCAAAAATATCATCACCATAACGTGCGGCAATAATACGCTCGAGTACAGTTTCACCCAGCAGCGGACTAAACTCTGCCAGCATTTCTGAACCCACAATCGCTACACGGCTTTCGGTGTCAGTGATGTACCATTCGAGTTCCAAAGTTTTGTTCATTGGATTGACAGGTACCACAACAGCATCACAACGTAAGATGGCATAGTAAGCCACCATAAATGCCACGCTGTTTTGCATGCACAGCACCACACGATCACCGGGCTGCACAGCCAATTTTTCAGTTAAATAGCCAGCAAAACGTTCCACACGGGTATTTAAGGTGTGGTAATCCACTTGGCTGCCATAGTAATTGACTGCAATTTTATGAGGATAACGTTTTGCATTGGTACTTAAATGTTCGTAGACACCTGTTTGCGGATAAGACAAACCATGTGATAAATGACGTGGCCAATGTTGTAAATGTAATGTACTCATGATTTTACCCTCGAGCGTCGCCCGTAACCGTTCCTGTCACAGGCGTAAAGCTTGAATTTTTATAAAAAGTGCTGAAGTTAAGCGCTAAGCTTTTGGCTTAAAATATTAGGGAGTTGCCAAAAACTTGCGTCGCCCACTGCATCTTGTGCAAATGTGTTCACTTGCTGTTGAAATTGATTCAGGTTTTGTCCAACAAAGAACATTGGGCCACCGCGCCAGCGTGGGAAGCCATAACCGGCTAGATACACCACATCAATATCTGATTCACGTAAGGCAATGCCTTCTTCTAATAAGCGATAACCTTCTAAAGCCAGTGCACTAATACAACGCGCGACAATTTCAGCATCGCTAAATTGCTGTGGCGTAATGCCTTGTTGTTGACGATACGCATCAATTAAAGCCAATACGTCCTGATCGACCTCACCACGGCGATTACCCGTGCTGTAGTCATACCAACCTTTTTGGGTCTTTTGACCGAAGCGTTGTTGTTCACACAGTAAATCCGCAATCCCTGAGAATTTTTTATTTGGATTGGCTTTTAACTGTTGTTTACGAATCAAGTAACCAATATCGTTGCCTGCCATGTCACACATCCGAAATGGCCCCATCGCCATACCAAAGTTTTCTAAAGCTTGGTCAATTTGATACGGTGATGCACCCGCATCAATCAATAAACCCGCAATACGTAAATATTCATTCAGCATACGGTTACCAATGAAACCGTCACAGACGCCTGCCACCACAGCCACTTTGCCTAAACGCTTACCTAAATCCAAAGCCGTCAATAAAGTTTGATCATCGGTATGTGTCGTACGTACCACTTCAAGTAATGGCATCACTTGCGCAGGACTAAAGAAATGTAGACCCACCACCGCTTCAGGACGTTTGGTCACTTGCGCCAATTGATTTAAATCAAGTGTGGATGTATTGCTGGCTAAAATCGCACCTTGTGGCAGGTATTGATCCATCTTTTGTAATACTGAAGTTTTGACATCCCAATCTTCAAATACAGCTTCAATTGCCAATTCAACATGGGCAAGATCTGCATAATCTAAAGAGGTCTTTAATTGCGTTTGAATAGCTGCAGCTTTGTCTGCGCTTAAACGCCCTTTTTCAATTTGTTGGCTAAAGTATTTGCCAATTAGGCCTAAACCACGGTCTAAACCTGCTTGCTGGGTTTCAATTAAAGTGACGTTAAAGCCTGCTTTTAAGAAACAAATCGCAATCCCGCTGCCCATGGTTCCTGCACCAATCACGGCAACATTTTGAATATGTTGAGCACGCATCGTGCTATCTAAACCGGGTACATTTTTCACCATACGTTCTGCAAAGAAGGCATGACGTAAGCTTTTTGAAATATCCGTTGCAGTTAAGGCTTGAAATAAAGCCTGTTCTTTGGCAAAGCCTTGGGCAAAGTCATGCTCTGTTGCCGCTTGAATGGCATCTAAAATCGCAGTTTGCACAATCGCAGGGCCTTGGCTACCCAATTTCGCGCGTGCTGCTGCCAATACGTGAGCTTCTGCATTTGCCACTTGAGTGTGTTTAATATGCACTACAGGCTGCGGATTGGCCTCTGCCCAAGCCAATGCATCTTGTTGCACTTGACCTTGGCTTAAACTAACAAACAATTGCGTCTGCGTGAGGTCAGCTAATTTCAACGCTTTACCTGTGCTAATGGCATTGAGTGCTGCACTTACCCCAATATAACGAGGTAGCAATTGTGTGCCTGCTGCGCCCGGCAATAAACCTAAATGCACTTCAGGCAACGCCAATTTCGCTTTGGCATCAATCACACGTACATGACATGCTAAAGCCAGTTCTAAACCACCACCTAGCGTTTGACCCGCGACAGCTGCCACAATGGTCTTTGGTGCGTCTGAAATTAAATTGACCAAATCATGTAAAGAAGGGAATTTTAAGTGTGTGCCTTGGGCAAACTCACTAATGTCTGCACCGGCGCTAAAAGCTTTCTCACCACCATATAACACCAAGCTGTTTACGCTTTCATTGTTTAAGGCATTTGTGATCGCCGCATACAGTGCTTCACGCAATGGATGCGATAATACATTTAATTTATCTGTTGCAAACTCAATGCAAGCCACTGAACCAAACTGTTGTTGCTGTATGTTCATGTTTATTCCCTTCTTTGCTTGACTGATAATTTATGCTGCGCGTTTTTGCAACATATTGAGTAAAATTAAAATAAGCAGTGCTGCAATGATGATGCCCGGAATAGATGCCATAATTACACCTGTAGCACCACTGCCCATCACCAATACTTGACCTGCCACCACAGGGCCCGCCATCGCACCAAAACGCCCGACTGTCATGGCTGTACCTACACCTGTGCCACGCATTTGTGTTGGATACACTTGGCTGCCTAAGGCATACAGCACCATTTGTCCACCAATGGTGAAACAACCCACCAATGCGCCAGCAAAGTACATTGCGTAAACGCTTTCAAAGGTATTGAGTGCAATTAAACCCAGTACAATGCCGCTATACATCAGCACAATCACGTTCTTCATTTGCCAACGGTCAACTAAAATCCCAAGACCAATCGTGCCAATGAATGCACCCACCGAGAAGAACATCTGCACCAAAGTAGCTTGCTGTTTTTGGAAGCCTAAATCCATCAACAGAGATGGCAGCCAATTCAGTAGCATATACACCACCATCATGGTGAAGAAATAGCCAACCCATAGCAGTAAGGTCGGTGCACGAAAATGTTGATTCCAAAGTTCGCTAAATACAGTTTGCTGGGTATTATTTTGCTTGGCTGCCAAAAATGCTTTAGATTCAGGTAAGAACCACCACATCATTGGAAGCACCAACAGCGGTAATACTCCACCTACATAGAAAATCACTTTCCAATCTGTGGCAATCGCAGTACTGGCAAGTAATGACACTGCAATACCACCAATCGGCATACCGCAGTACATCAGTGAGATTGCACGGCCACGGGCTTTTTCACTTACCGCTTCAGAAGCCAGTGCCACAAGGTTGGGCAATGCTGCACCTAAACCCACACCCGTCATAAAACGCGCAAAAAGCAAGCCATTAAAGCTGGTCACCCATGCGGTTAAAATTGAAAATAGGCCAAATAAAGCCACGGCGATCATTAAGATTTTTTTACGACCCATGCGGTCGCCTAAACGTCCACCAATCAGCCCGCCTGGTAACAGACCTAAAATAGCGGCACTAAAAAATAAACCTAAACTTTGCGTATCTAGACCAAAATGTTCACGTACACCTGCCGCGGCAACACCGGCAGATTGCAAATCAATTCCCTCAATAAAGGCGATGAGGAAACAGATCACGATGGTCATTAACGCATTACGCCCTGATTCATGTTGTGCTTTTGTCATCTTGCTGTCCTTAAATTTTAAAAGTTGCATTCCTCGCCAACCCCAAACCAATTGTCAAGCAAGCTTGACAATTGTCCTATTAGCAAAAAGTCGTAACACTGCATGGAGAAAAAAATAAGATTGTTATAGAATAAACCGTCACTTTAAGACTTAATAACTATTATGAAATCTCTACGCTTCTTATTACGTAGCCGGCTTGAATGGATTGAAGAAACCCTGATGAAACACGCGGAAAAAAATGGTTATGGTTATATCTCACCGTCCACAGCACGTTTATATAGTTATTTAGGTCCTGAACCTGTGGCGATGTCTGATCTTGCACGACAGCTTAAAGTGTCGCGTCAGGCTGTACATCAATTGGTGACAGAGGGAGTAAATGCAGGTTTTTTAGAGCTTTGTGATAATCCTCAAGATAAGCGAGTCAAATTAGTTCAATTTACTGTTCAAGGTCGTAAGATGTCTGCCGTGGCGCAACGTGAGTTACAACAGATCGAGCAACAACTTGCCCAACATTTAGGTGCTGAACAAGTGGCAACTTTAAGAAAAATTTTAGAATCGTCTTGGCCAAATGATGTCAACTAAGATCTAATTCAAATAAAAATATGACCTTTTTCACATATGATGCTGCTTTAGACTGCGGATAAAAAATATTTTTTTGGCATAAAAAAACCCAAAGTAACTTACTTTGGGTCAAATCTGGTGAATCTTAACGTTGTTTATGCATGCTATCTTGCTAATCACGAGGATGTTGGGGCAGTTTAGTACGCATTTGTGGCTGTTGCTGCTGTTGTTCTAGTTGTTGCAATTCAAGGGCCTGCTGTACTTCATGTTGCTGTTGCTGGCGTTGTTTGGTTCGACTTTTTTGACGTCTTAGCATAGTGTTTCCCTATAGCACTGGATTAAAGACTTTACTAATGTAACGAGTTTTTAAACGCGCAAAACCTAACACCTGTATCAGTTTACGTCATTGTAATTTAAATCCCGCTAAGGTATTGATGTCTTCGGATTCACTTTACATCACTTACACAACATCTTTACATCTTTACCTAGTGTTACCTGTCAAGTCACATAATTGTCATGTTAGTTGCTTATATTGAGTTCAAGCCTAAATAAACTTAAGGCTGTAATAACAACAATGTAACGACGACTCACCTGCGCTTTGCAGGTTTTTTCTTTTGTAAGAGTTTTTTATTTTTCTTCTGAACATATGCCCTCTTGAGATGAATGATAAGCAACAGATGTAAGCTTGATTTGTATGTATAACAGCATAACCTGCATTCAAAAAAAATAAGTTATTGAATTATATTCAAAAATAATTTGGCATGGATTTTGGAATAGCTATAGAGAAAATTATTCTTATATGCAGGTTATTCTATGAGCAAACGTCAAATTAAGCTTGGGGCTTTTATTCCAACCACCTCGCAACATGTTGCTGGCTGGCGTCATCCTGAATCTCGGCCACATGATCATTTAAATATAAGTTACGCAATAGAATTAGCCAAAACTGCTGAGCGTGGCTTATTTGATGCCTACTTCTTAGCTGATGGTTTATCTGTACGTTGGGGTTCAGCAGCAGAAGCTGCTTTAGGTGCAGGAGATAAAGGGGTAGGTTTTGAGCCGGTGACTTTATTTGCGGCTTTATCCGCTGTCACAAAAAATATTGGATTTATTGCAACAGCATCTACCACCTATGAAGACCCTTATATTTTAGCGCGTAAGTTTGCCTCGCTAGACCATATTAGCCAAGGCCGCGCAGCTTGGAATGTAGTAACCACAGCAGCTCCTGATACTGCACGTAATTTTGGTTTACAACACCACCCTAAAGCCGATGAACGCTATGCCCGTGCAGATGAGTTTATTGAAGTGACGCAAAAGCTTTGGGATTCTTGGGAAGATGATGCGTTTATCTATGATAAACACGCCGGTCAATTCTTTGATCCTGAAAAGCTGCACGAACCAAAGCACCAGGGTCAATATTTTAAAGTTGAAGGTGCCCTTAACGTCTCTCGCCCCCCACAAGGTTATCCTGTCATTGTCCAAGCTGGACAGTCAGAAGATGGACGTGAATTAGCAGGTAAATATGCTGAAGTTATCTTTACAGCCCAGCAAAACCTTGCTGATGCCCAGGAGTTTTATCGCGATGTAAAAAGTCGTCTGCTTAAATATGGCCGCCAACCGGACGACCTTAAAATTATGCCTGGGGTTTCAATTTTTGTGGCTCAAACCGAACAAGAAGCGCAAGAAAAATATGAATTGCTCAACAGCTTGATTCGTCCTGAAGTAGGTTTAAGCCTATTATCAGGCTTATCTGGTGGGGTTGACTTAAGCAAATATGATCTAGATGCGCCTTTCCCACAATTAAAAGATAGCGAAATTAACTTCTCTAGCCGTCAGCAAATGATGATTGATATTGCACGTAAACATCAGTTTAGCATTCGTGAGCTGTATCAATATATTGCCTCAGCACGTGGTCATTGGACTTTAATTGGTACCCCTGCACAAGTGGTCGATCAATTACAACAATGGTTTGAAAATGAAGCAGCGGATGGCTTTAACATATTACCCCCAACGACACCAGCGGGCTTAGATGATTTTGTCAATTTCATTGTGCCAGAGCTGCAACGCCGTGGTTTATTCCGTACGCAATACGAGGGCAGCACTTTGCGAGAGAATCTAGGTCTAAAACGCCCTGAAAATCAATACATTTTGCAAAACCAACAAAATATTGCCTCTTAGGTCAAACAAGCCTCTCAATCGAGAGGCTTTTTTACCCATCATCATCTTGTATTTTAAATGATGGGCTGAACTGAGCTATTGTTTGTGATCCTAAGCCCGAACATAGCTGCTTGAAGGGTATGACAAGCGAGTGACTTAAAACTCGGCTTAGCCATGATTCGGGTTAATTTAAGATTTTAACAATATGAACGATTGATCGTTTATTCATTTAATTGTCATTTTTTATTTTTATGATCAGATATTTTAATTATGATGCATTAAAAAATGAAAAAAATACCAATTACTTTATTGACTTCGATGATTTTATTAACAGCATGTACTGACGATGGGGATAAGGGTCAAAATGGATTAAATAGTTTGATTCAACAGACGCCTTTAGCACTTGGAAATAATGATTGTTGGAGTGCTGGAACACGTATTGAAAGCGGTTTGGATAAAAATAAAAACGGTGAGTTGGATACGAATGAAGTGCAACAAAGTTCAGTCCAATGTGGTCCAAACTTATTTGCTCAAGGTGTTACCTTGCCTTATCAAAATTTAACAGGCTTTAAGGCAAATGGTACAACCATCGCAAGTGCATTTACACTTCGACAAGGTGGCTTTGGATCTGATGTTGCTGCACATCCTACGAACAATAAACAATTTTATGCAATCACAGATCGTGGCCCAAATGCCGACTATAATGATGGCGTGAATGGTGCTGGTAAGATTTTCCCAATGCCAGACTATGTACCCAAAATTGGGTTGTTTGAGGTGCAAGAAGATGGCTCAATCAAACTCATTAAAACGATTTTATTAAAAGATCATGATGGAAATCATATTACTGGATTGCCGAATACTGCTGCATTCGGTGGTACAGGCGAAATACCTTATGATATCAATGGCAAGGTCATTGCTGAAGATGCATCAAAGCCTTATGACCCAATAACCAATCCAATCAAACTTGATAATTACGGTCTCGATTCTGAAGGTTTGGCAGCATTAAAAGATGGTACTTTTTGGATAAGTGATGAATATGGCCCTCACATTGTGCATTATGATGCCCATGGTAAGGAAATTGGTCGTATTAATCCTTTTTTGAAGGATATACGTAATACATTCACTTTACCTCAAGAATTTGGTTATCGTCGTGCCAATCGTGGTATGGAAGGTTTAACCATTACACCTGACCAAAAAACATTGGTTGGAATTATGCAATCGACCATGGATTTGCCAACTAAGGCTGTTAATAAATCCACCTTAACTCGTATTGTGACGATCAATCTTGAAACAGGCAAAGTTGCTCAATATCTCTATCGTCAAGAAATTGATGCTAACTCAAATTCAGCTATTATTGCGCTGAATAATCACGAATTTTTAGTTCTAGAACGTGATGGCAAATTTCTTAAAGACGATCCGAATATCATGAAACATGTTTATCGTATTGATCTGAAAAATGCGACCAATTTGGAGGAGATCGCAACTCAGGGAGATCTAGTTCAAGATCCTCAATTTGGTTTAACTATTGCAGGTAAAACCTTAGAACAATATTTCATCAATAACGATAAAAAATGGGAAGCATTACAAGCACTAAATATTCACCCAGCAAGCAAGACACTGGTATTGGATATGGGCAAACGTGTAAGTTATGCACACGACAAAATGGAAGGTTTATGGTTGATTAATCAACAAACTCTTGGAATCGTGAATGATGATGATATGGGGCTTTGGACAACTCACGGTTTAGAGCAGAAGTATTTAGATAATGTGCGCATGCGTGTTGATACACCTACCTTATATATTGCCGATAAACTAAATCTTTTCAACCCATAACAATAAATAAAGCCCAAAAGCTAAAACTTTTGGGCTTTTTAAATTTAATTTTGATTAAGAGGAAATAAATCAATTCATTTTGATGTCTTTTTTAGCCACAATCATACTATCATCACTAATTTATGCAGCTTCCAAAGTCACCTCTCTTGAATATAAAGTCCTATTGGAGCGCATTCGTTTTAATTATGGCAATGAAGCAAGTAATATAAATATCCCAAATTATACATAAGCCCATTTTCATCTCATTACAATTTGTTATTTTTATTACTTTATTACCAAGCAAATTTAAAATCGTTAAATTTACTTTTCTTATTTTGACCTATATCAATAATATCATCACTAAAGTCGAGCAAAATATCATTTTTTAGATTAATTAAACGAACATCCTCACGTTTACGCGGATGTGGAACTTTAATATCTACAACGCGTTTGATTCGACCTGGATGGGGTTGCATGACCACCACTCGATCGGCCAAGTAAACTGCCTCTTTAACATCATGAGTGACCATAATCATGGTAATTTTTTCATGCTGCCAAATACGTTGGATTTCGTCTTGTAGTTTGTGTCGAGTCAGTGCATCAAGTGCACCAAAGGGTTCATCCAGGAGTAGAATTTCTGGACGATTTACTAGACTTCGGGCAATCGCAACCCGTTGGTTCATACCACCTGAAAGCTGTGAGGGATAAGCCTCTTTAAATTTGCTTAAGCGCACCAGATCAAGGTGTTCAGCAATTAGCTCGTCTTCTTGTTTACGGCTCAACTGACTGTTATGTAAAGCCACTCGAACATTTTCTTGTACACTTAACCAAGGAAATAAACGATGGTCTTGAAAGACAATACCCCGTTTTAAGCTGGTGCCCTGAATGGCTTGTCCATCAACTTGGATTTGGCCTTGATATTCAGCTTCCAAACCCACCAACAAGCGCAGCAATGTTGATTTACCACAACCACTACTGCCTACAATACTAATAAATTCGCCTGCTTGAATGTTGAGATTAATCTGCTCTAAAACCTTCAGCTGACCTTTGGCATGTTGCGAATAACTTTTGTGCAGCGCCTGAATTAAAACGCTACCTCGAGGTTCACTCATATTAGGCCTCCTCGATTAAACGCTAGTACTGAGTTTTGCTAAAGAGACTTCAGTGGATTTAATCAGTACCACCACTTCAGAGCCGACTTCTAAAGCAAGATCTGCAACTGAACGTGTACTAATAATTGAAGTAAAAATACCTGCTTTGGTTTCAACATTAATTTCTGACACCACAGGTCCCTCAACAATTTCATTTACAACACCTTTAAACTGGTTACGTACATTAACAGATGTAATTGTCATTTATTTTCTCTTATGGTTTATTGGACTTAATCAATATACTCAATTTTTATCATTCAAGTTATCTCGATTTTTTATTTAGTTATATAGCAGACATTTATCTTATTTTAAGATAAGTATTGATGTTTTTATTTTATCTCACATGCTCATAATCTCTTCTTGATATATTATTTTAATTTTGTTGATTTTTCATTGATCATAATGCCAATTTAACAATTACAAGTGATAACAATATGTCAATATATACGCACCCTTTAAGCCAAACGAAGCAAAATGTCCGCGCCCGTGCTAATATTTTTGTCGATCCTTTATCACAAGCCTTGCTGTCTCGAATACAACAAATTGCTCCAAGCGATGCCAATGCACTCATTATTGGGGAGACAGGTACCGGTAAAGAACTGGTGGCACGACAAATTCACGCCTTAAGCCATCGCTGTGATGGGCCTTTTATTGCAGTCAACTGCGGTGCTTTAACCGAAAGCCTAGCTGAAAGTGAACTCTTCGGTCACGAAAAAGGCGCTTTTACTGGCGCAGTTAACAGTCGTATGGGTTGGTTTGAAGCTGCACATAATGGCACTTTATTTTTAGACGAAATTGGCGATTTGTCCTTGAGTATGCAAGTGAAATTACTGCGTATTTTACAAGAACGTGAAATTGTCCGTGTTGGTTCTTTAAAACCAATTCCAATCAATCTACGTATTATTGCAGCAACGCATGTGGATTTAGAGCAAGCCGTGCGCGAAGGACGCTTCCGCGAAGATCTGTTCTACCGCTTATACGTGGCATTACTCAATATTCCAAAATTGGCTGATCGTCGCCAAGATATCTTACCTTTGGCTAAGTTTTTTGTAGAACGTTACCAAACTGACCCACATGCGACGCCGTTAAAGATTAGTGATTTAGCAGCTAAGAAACTGCTACAACATCGTTGGCCGGGAAATATCCGTGAACTTGAAAATACGATTCATCATGCGGTACTGGTCAGTGAAAATGGTTGGATTGAACCCGAAAATATTAGCTTTTCTAGCCTCTCTCAAAGCAAAGTGCCGAGCTTAACTGCATCTAAATTGGCCACTGATATTCAAAGCTCTAGCCAAGCTGAAGCTTTATTACAAAACACTTTTCAGCAATTATTTGAAGCAGCCAATCAATTAGATACCAATATTAATGATTTACTAGAGGGACAGTTTATCCGTTCAGCTTATCAACACTGCCAATACAACCAAGTACATACGGCTCGTTTATTAGGTGTGACTCGCAATGTTGTTCGCACTCGTTTAATTAAATATGGTTTACTTTAATTAAATAACGCTTGAACTTGCACCTGAAATAACTCATCTAAGTTGACCGGTTGTTCAGGTGCAAGTATGCCGTTATGAATCATTCCCATCCAAATAGGTGCCAAAATCAAAAGTGTCAGTTGTTGGGCAGATTGAGTTGCCTTTAGCTCACCACGTGTCATGGCCAGCTGCAGCAATTTTTCAATTTCTAAACAACTCGGCAAATAAACTTTCTGATAGTACAATTGCTGAATATCTTGAAAATTACCCCCCTCTTTTAAAATTAAGCGCGCAATATCGGCCCGTCCTGCGGACTCTAAAGTGGCCAATGCTGGTAAAATTTCCTGCAAAATAAATGATTGAACTGAAATATCTTCTGGAATTTCATGGCTTTGAATGGGGTGATAGGTCTCCTGAATTAAATAGTCAATCACCCCCTCAAATAAAGCATTTTTAGTCTGAAAATAAGAATAAATTGTCCCTTTACCCACCCCTGCGAATAGGGCTATATCTGCGATTTTACTCGCCGCAAAACCGTATACTTTAAACTGCTGTAATGCAGCAAGAATGATTTTTTGTCGTGTTGCATTGGTTTTTGCCAGAGAAGGACGTCGCTTTTTCATTAATACCTGTTACCTCAATAAAATTGACCACCGATTCACTTTTACTTAAAATCGACCCAATATTCATTTTTAAGTACTATTATGCAGGATTCACCTAATATTGTGGAATACCTAGTTTTGGCACTTTGCCTCTGCCTAGGTGCTTTAAGTACTGCCCTTGCCAGCCCCCTTTATGCTCTTTATGTAACAGATTGGCATATTAGCACCAGTGAAATTGGCTATGCCTTTATTACCTATATGTTTGGTGTGGTGTTCACTTTGCTCTTCTTAAATGGTTGGATTGGCCGCTATGGCTATAAAGCCACAGTATTGCGCGGATTATTGATCAGCATTTTAGGTTTAGTATTTTCTGCCTACGCAGCAGATATCTGGCAATTATGTATGGCACGCTTCTTTATTGGGATTTCATCTGGTCTTCTGTGTACAGCAACTGTGATTGGTTTAGCCCATAAGTATCCTTTTGCTAAACCTCATCAGGCAGGTAAGTTATCTTCTTTAATCACAGTTTTAGGTTTTGGCTTGGGACCAATTTTAGGTGGGCTCATGGCAGATCACTTGATTGAACCCTTGATCACACCTTATTTAGTGATTGCTGGGCTATCCACTTTAGTTTTTATAGCCTGTTGTTTCATTAAAGCTCCGCTGCCAACACCCGCATTGACTAAAATACGCCTCTGGAGTACTCCAATTGATACAAAGGATCGACGTTTATTTTGGATCTGCGCAATCATCGCAGCCTGCTGTTTTGCCGCCTTTAGTTTATATGCTGCTCTAGCGGGTACTTTTTTAAAAGAATTACCTCTTCAATCTTCAGCCACCTTGACTGGCGCTGCCATCTCTTTAATTTTATTGGTGTCGTTTTTAGCACAGCTCTCGACGAAATTGTTAGATGAAATCAAATGCTTGGTCTTAGGTGGCTGCTTTCTAGTACTGGGTTGCTTGACACTATTTCTAGCCCAATGGACACATCAGTTCATTTTTTTGGCCTTGAGTGTGTTATTTGTGGGCCTTGGTCATGGCTATAGTTTAAATCCAGCTTATTTTTTTGTGACTAAACTGGTGGAAAAACAACATAGTGGTGTCTTATCTAGCTTTTTATTAATCGCCTATCAAGGCAGTATTTGGCCCATTTTGTTGTCGAGTATCATCATCGACTACTTTAATGTTTTAACTTCTCTTGTGGTGTTTAGTTTACTGATTTTGATCTGCATAGCATGGGTTTTTATCCAATTAGCTTATATTCAACGCCATCAAAAAAAGCCGATCTTATGATCGGCTTTTTAAGTGATGTTATTTTTAATTTATTCCACAGGATTTTTCTTCCAAGCGGTAAAATGTTTTTCAATGGCCAATAAACCATAGTTAAATCCTAAGCCCACGAGGGTCATCACGAGAATACCTACGAACATTTCTGGAATCTCAAAACTAAATTGTGAGTACATAATTAAATAGCCCAAACCTGCTTTAGCACCAAACATTTCAACTGCAACCAATGCCAATACTGAAATAGCCCCTGCTAATCGAATCCCAACAAAAATCGTCGGTACAGCGGCAGGTAAAATGACCTTACGAAATAACTGATATGGCTTTAAACCCATGGTACGTGCTGATTTAATGAAGAGAGGATCGACATTTTGTACACCAGAGATGGTGTTGAGTAGAATTGGCCATGTGCAAGCATAAACCAGTAAACTAATTTTAGACACTTCACCAATGCCTAAAAATAAAATGAAGACTGGCATTAGGGCCAAAGCGGTTGTATTACGAAACAATTCGAGTAAAGGGTTTAAAGTTTCCGCCACCAATTTATACCAACCCAAAATTAAACCCAGCGGGATTGCGATGAGTAATGCCAGCACAAAGCCAATTAAAGAACGGGTTAGACTGACTGAAATATGGGTTCTTAACTGGCCATTGATGTATAAGTCCCAGGTGGTGTGTAATACAGTCGAAATAGGCGGTAAAAATGCGGCACTCACTACGCCAATACGCGGTAAAATTTCCCACAACAAAAAGAACAATAATAGAGCAATTGAACGTTTAAACACGGTATTTAACCAAGTGACTTGGAAACGTGCTGGAGGTTGAGCATAGGGCTTGGGATAAGCCAATGTATTTTGATCTAAATTTGACATGAAATTTCCTCTTAATTTTTTATGCATTAGGCATGTTGTAATTGTTTATTTTTTTCAAAGGCTTGTGCTTTTATCACTTCTTCACTCAATTGCGTCCAAATATGATGCCGAATGTGTCCATATTCTGGTGTTGAGCGAACATCTTGACCTTTGCCCTGTAGGAGTTTTGGAATCTCAATGACTTGCTTTACACGACCTGGTCGTGAGGTCAAAATTGCCACGCGCTGACTTAAGTAGATCGCCTCATCAATACTATGAGTAATAAAAATGATGGTGCTACCAGATTTTTTCCAAATATTGATCAATTCTTCTTGTAAGGTTTCGCGCGTTTGTGCATCTAGTGCTGCAAATGGTTCATCCATCAATAAAATTTCAGGCTCATAGGCCAAACTACGTGCAATAGCGACACGTTGTTTCATCCCACCTGATAATTCATTTGGATAATGCTGTTCAAAACCTGCTAGACCCACCAATTTTAAATAATATTCAGCTTTTTCACGGCGTGTTTTTTTATCTACCCCTTTGGCCTCTAAGCCAAATTCAATATTTTGTAGCGCATTGAGCCATGGGTACAGCGCATATTGTTGAAATACAATGCCACGATCGAGTCCTGGTCCAGTAATGGTCTTGCCATTGAGTAATATCTGTCCATGGGTAGGCTTCGTTAAACCTGCGACTAAATCAAGTAAGGTAGATTTACCACAGCCTGATGGCCCAACAATGGAAACAAATTCGCCTTGATGAATATCTAAACTAATATTTTCAACCGCCACAAATGCTTGAGCATTTTTAGCTGGAAACTCTTTACGAACATGGTCAAGTTTAAGTGCAATCGTCATTGTTGTTATTCCTGTTTAATTTGATGGCTGAGCATAAGGATTGCCGACATTACTAAAAATGTTTTCTGCTTGAATTTGTTGAGGTTTTAATTTACCTGCTGCCTGCATTTGTGCGATCCATGGGGCAAAATCTTGTGCTTTTTGTACCCCACCTATTTCATCCACACCATAACCAACAAAGTAGGGAATTAAGGCTTGGTTTTCATTGCGTCCACGTTCTTGAATAATACGACTAAAACGTGCCTGTACTTCCTCAACTGGTGTGGTCTGTAACCAACGATGCGCTCTGGCCACACCTGACACAAAGACCTGATATGCTTCCGGTTGGGTTTCAATGAAATCTTTACGCATTGAATAACTACCTGCGGTGAAACCGCCATATAAATCAATATCCGCAAAGATTTTACGTACTCCCCCATTTTTCAAAGCGCGTTTCTCTAAAATATTCGACAAAACTGCCACATCAATTTGTCCATTGCGTAGGGCTTGCTCTGAACTAATGGGCGGCAAAAGAATCATTTCAACTTGTGCGATTTCTTGTTGGCTTAAACCTGATTTTTGTAAGTAATCACGTAATACAAAGTCGTAATGTGCACCAAAGGCATTCATGGCGACTTTTTTACCAATAAAATCTCGTGGTGAGCGAATCGGACTGTCTTCTAAAACATAAAAACCCACAGATTGCGCTTGGTTACTGCCATAGGAAGCCACCACTGGCACCACATCTAAGCCTGCCGCAACCACCTTCACCACAGCACCATTAAAAGCCGAAGCAAAATCAACATCACCGGCTACCAGAGTGAGTAAATCTTGTGGGCCGCCCTGTACTGTGCCGACATAATTGAGTTTTAAATCACCTAAGTAACCAAGATCCTGTGCCAGTTCAGCTAAATTGACTAGACCTGCTGCGCTCTGATAACGCAGCTCAGTCACTTTGTCTGTGCTAGCTTGACGGTCGTTGACACAGCCCACACTCCCAAGAGCAGCCAAGATGCTTAAACTTAAGGCAGCGATTATTTTTTTCATATGCTTTACCTCACTCGCCACGCCAGTACACGGCGTTCAATTGCGACTAAAATTTGATTAAATACAATACCTAAACCACCAATAGCCAGCATCCCTACTATGATGAGCGCCACATTAAATTGCTCACGTCCACGAATTACCAAGTTGCCAATACCCACCCCATAATTGGCCAATAGAAATTCAGAGCCTACTGTTGCGAGCCAAGCAAAGATTAAACCCAACTGTAAACCCACGAAAATCTGCGGTGCTGCACCTGGTAAAATCAGCTTTTGATAACGATAAGCCCAAGGAAATTGATAGACTGCTGCCACTTCACGATGTTTGTGCGAGATACTGCGAATGCCTTCTAAGCTATGCAGGGCCACCGGATAAAACACCGATAAAATAATAAATAGAATTTTGGCGCTATTTCCTGTACCTAAAAAGCTCGATAAAATGGGCAGCCAAGCAAATAAAGAAATTTGACGCAACATATGAAAGCTAGGTGCAAAAAACCAATTGGCAATTTTAGAACTACCAATGATTAAAGCGAACAACACTCCCAAACTAGCACCCACCAGATAACCTGTTAAATTACGCGCTAAGCTAGCTGCCACACCTTGCCAAAAAGTGGGATGATTTAGAGTTGCAATTAAAGTTTTAAGCACTTGTGCAGGCGAAGGCACGATCTTAGTGTCAACCCAACCACTTGTGCATGCCATACTCCACAATAAAATGAGCGCAAAAGGAAAAATAAGTGCTTGACCTACACGTATGCTACGACGTTGCCAAAGTTTTTGTGCTGGCAAGGCGGGCTGTGTTGTATTAGAAACAATGCTAGTCATCTTTTAATTCCTCACCCGTGTTGCATAATAACGACTATATTTTTCAATCTGTCCCAACACACTATCTAAGATAAAACCGGTTAACCCAATGAGTACAATGGCCATAAATACAATGTCCATCTGCATGAGTTGACGGCCCCATACCATTAAAAAGCCAATACCTTCACTACTTGCCAACAGCTCTACAAACACTAAAGCCAACCATGCTTGCATAACGCCTTGGCGCAAACCGCTCATTAAGCTTGGTAAGCTACTGGGTAAAATGACCTTATAAAAGGTTTGTGCTTGTGAAAATTGATACACTTTTGAGACTTCAAGTACCTGCTGGGACACGTTTTGGATGCCTTTGATGGTGGCAACCAATACAGGAGTCAACACCGCAAAGGAAATCGCGACAATTTTTAAAGCTTCATCAATCCCTAAAAAAATCATCAGTAGTGGAATCCAACCAATAATCGGAAATTGCGCCACCAAATTAACAGTAGGCAATACATACCGTGTTGCTGTTTTTGATAAGGCGAACCAAATCCCTAAAGCAAAGGCAAGACTACTACCGAGCAACACGCTATAAAAAATTCGTTTTGCACTTATGCTAAAATTTGTTTGTAAATCACCGCTTTGCCATAATTCTATGGTGGTCAACCATACCCATTCTGGCGCAGGTAAAATTTGTTCAGGTAACCACTGGCGTTCAAAAGCCACCCACCATAAACACAGTACTAGCATCGGTAAAACTAAAGCACACAGCAGTGCAAAAATGGTTTTTAAGCTTTTAGAAAATAACTGCCTCTGCCAAGTGACCGACGCAGCCTGTTGAATATAGCTCATGGTTCTTGCCTCTGTAATTTTGAATGTTGTTCCGTTTGTAAAAATTGTTGAAAACTTGAGCTTTTAAAAATAAAGATGGTCATCAATAAAAATGCTAAGCCAATTGGTGCAAATAAGTTTTGTAAGCCAATCGAATGTCCCAAAGCTGCGCCCGCTAAGCCACCGAGCAAACCACCCGCAGGCCCCACCAAGGCCAGTAAAGGTGAAATTTGATGCATAGAGGTTTGTTCTCCCACCTTGGCAAACGACATAAAGTTAGCAATATGTAACATGCCTAAACCTAGGCCTAAGCTTAGGCTGGCTGGCCAGAGCCAAAATGCACTTTGGGTAAAACTTAAAATCAATAAGCCCAGGCTGATAAGCAGCAAACTGATTAAATAAAATTTGTAATAACCCATAATTTCGGCCAAAGCGCCTAGGCTAAATAAACTGCCGACAAACACCAAACCTTGTACCGTCAGCAGCATCACGGCCAGCGGTGCTTCAAACCCAAAGTTTTGAATGGCGATCACCACAATAAAAAAACCAAAGTAACTGTTGGCGCTGTTACTTAAAAATTCCAAACTGCAAATAGTGCGTAACTGAGGCTGCGTTTTGATTAACTGTAAGGGTGCAAGCAAATCACGCCATACAAATGCCGGTTGTAGTGCTTTGGGCTGGGCTTCTTTAAAGCACAGTGGCGCTAAGCTAATGGCTGCTACAAATAAAATTGCTACTGCAAAAAATGCCCATTCATATCCTAAGATTTGTAAAATCCATGCACCTAAACTCGGTGCAATCAAGAAAAATCCCAACATATGTGAACCGCGGAACCATCCCGCCTTAGCAGGCCCTAAAGCACGCAAATGACTTAAAAATACAGTATGAATAGAGACAAAACGCATAGGTAGTACAAAACTGACCAAGGTTGTAATCAGCAACAGATACCATGCATTGTTCAGCCATGGCTGTAAGCTATATAACAATGCAGCAAGTAGGCTGCCTAAACTAAAAATCTTTAAGCTCCCAAAGCGCTGTACCAATACCCCTACAGGCAAAGCCATCAGCAATAAACCTATACTTTGTGCTGCAGCAATTAAACCCAGTTGCAGTTCCGTGGCTTGAATATGCACTGCATACAGCGAGGTGACCACACGTGCCACCCCCACTGCCAGACCTGCTAAAATGGTCAACCCAATAAAGCTACTGGTAAATTGAAGGCTTAAAGGCATTGTTTCAGCAGAGTCTAAAGCTTTCATCATACCTCCTTATTTGGCTTGGCCTTTGGCATTAAATTGCGACCAATAATTTTGTAAATTCAGGTCTTTTAAAGCATGATTGAGGTACTTCGGCTCATACCAGGTTGCAGTATCTACATCACGGCGAATTAAACGTGCATTTTTGGCTATACGCACTGCATCATTGATTTGTGAACGATGAAACTCATCCAATAAAGGCGTCATGCGATCTTTAATTGCACCACCAGCCCAGTCTTTTTGGTAATCTAAGAATGGAATCCCACTTTGTGACCATAGTTTATATTGCGCAGTACGGTTAGCCTCTTGTGAGCTCCAGTGTGCTTGTTTAATTAACGTGGTCACCACACGTTGTACAGTTTCAGGGTATTGTTTTTCAAAGCTTTCTGTCACCCAAAAACTAGACAAAGGTGACACTGTACGATCATTAATCGTGGTTAAACGTTTGGCTACACCCCGTGCCTCTAGACTCCAAGGAGAAGTGATAGTTGCATCAATATCTTTAGTGGCTAAAGCAGCACGCGCTGAATAACCATCTTGACTAATCACACGTAAATCTTTTTCTGACAAACCATGGCGTGCCAGAACACGGTTTAGGGTGATTTGACCATTGGTACCTTTAAAGTTAGAGAATTTCTTGCCTTTTAAATCTGCCACTGTTTTAGCAGTTGAATCGGCAGGAACAACCACATGGACTGGACCAAAACGACCTGAGCTGAAGAGAATTTTGGTTTTTAAGCCAGTCGAACGTCCCACGATTGATGGTAAATCACCTTGTAAAGCAAAATCGACTTTACCATTGGCCAATGCTTCGTTGGTTGCAGGGCCTGCACCTGGAAAAAATAGCCACTTCACCTGAACGCCATCTTTTTTAAATTCTTGTTCTAAAACACCGCGTAAATGTGCGGTTGCTACAAAACTACTACCTACCTTAGGCTTACCCCCTTCACCTGCACTCGATACCGAGATGCGAATTTCTTTGGGAGTGGCAGCATATACGCTAAAACTTAAGCCTAAAGCGGATAATGCCCATAATGTTGCAGTCAAACGTTGAGAAATTTTCATAATAAAGTCCTGATTTAAAATATCATTAGAAGGTGTACTGGAATTGTGCGAGTACTTCGCTGTTATCTTTTTGGGTAGCTGTTTCAAGCGCGTACAGATATTGATTGAGTTGCAGTTGTAACTTAGTGGTTTGAGCAAAAAACAGGTTTAAACCCAATGAATGAATATCGTATTCACCGATACGACCACTGACTGGATCTTGATAATCTTTGAGTTGAGTATTGGGGTTAAAGCGGTCAAATCGGTAGTAACCTTGTATAGACTTAGGCCAGAAATCATCAAATTTGGCATTAGATTTAATACTGTTATAGAACTGATCACCCAGGGTATAAAATGCAGTAAAGGTATGCCCTTCAGACTTAGCATGCTGAAAACCTGTTTGGGTTATATAATCAGTTTTACCTTGAATATATTCGTACGTTGCACCAAATGGCGCATGGTTGTAATACACATCAAAGCCGAGTCGATCGCGTTGTGCCTCATCTGTACTAAAACCAAAATTGGTTAAACGTGCCTCACCTTTTAAATAGCTGGCACCCAATTTAAGCTCACGTAACCAGCTGTTATAGTCCACAGGCAGGGTAAATGAAGCTCTAGCAATTAAATCTTTGCTGTCATTATCATCCGTCTTATTGCTGCCATTGCCATTGGTGATGCCTAGGGCATATTCCAACAATGGCGCACGATAATTCGCACCATAATCTACAAACGGTTTCACATCACCACGCACTACGAGACCATTTTGACGGGTAAATAAACCTAAATTGGTGGCTGCGGATGCATAAGTAATGGTTGGGCGTAAATCTTCAGGCGATTGCACATCTAGACCAAATGGCAACAGTTGCTGACCTAAGGTGGCATTCAGCTTCGGGGTTTCTAAACCAGCGTTGGTTGAGAAAACGTGATAACGTAAGAAAGCTTCCAGTAAATTAAAATTACTATTATTGCTGCCATCATTGCGTTTGGAGTAGCCATAAGACAGTTGATAATCGAGATTCTTACCTTCGTTATAATCTTTATACAAGTTACCCCGCACCCCAATTAACGCAGTGGCAATATCGAAGGTTGATTTGGATTGATGAGGTGAGTTTTTATGATCTTGTGCTTGGGCACGGACTTGTACTGTTCCATACAAGCTTGTGTCACGTGCTGATTTGACCGTTTGACGTTCATACTGACGTGACTGATCATATTTATAATTTTCTAACTCACTACGTACCCCTTGAATATCATCTGAAGTGGCAAGCTGTACTGCTGTCTCTTCAATGGCCTCATCATCTAAAGCAACTTGGGTTGCATTTAAGGTGTCAGTTGGCTCTGGCGGTGCCGTTGTATATCGTTCTAATTGTGCAATACGTTGCTGTAGACCTGCTAAATGCTGTTTTAGACTGCTTAATTCTTGCTGTACTTCATTTGCAAATACTGAACTGCTACTTAAAATCGTACCAATTGCCAAAACAAGCGTTTTTTGTGTTAATGTTTTCACAGACCAATTTCCTAAGGCAAAGCTGATCCTCACCAAATAAGTAGTGTGGAGTGAGGAAAAAATTAAAAAATGTGCAGCGCAAGATTGCGCCTTAAATTAATGTGACATTGCGTCACAACACATCAGCAGCCTGCTTTGCAAAGTCACGCGGCATATAACAAAGTGAGGGTAAATCATGACGTTCCCATTTTTTCTTAAGTGAATGCCAAGCTATATATCAATAAGCATGCCAACAATATAAGTTTTTGATTTTTATATTCTTTAAAAAAATATTCAATTTAGTATGTTGTTTTACAACCTTTTTATTGTTGATAATCTAACAGTTGAGCATTTGCCCTTATTATTTTTTTAAAGCCACTTAGCAGTTTATCCACTATATATGAAGCATCTAACTTAGCCTATATCTGAGTCATTCGCGCATATTTTAAAAGACCGCACAGATTTGTGTTCAAACAAAGTTATGTTATGTTGTTGTTACAAATATAAGATTTTTAACTTTTTGGTTAGTTATGCTAAATGTAGATCACCTTGCTTTGTTGCAAGAACATTTAATCGCCCTCACGCGTCCTCATACCTTGGTTGTACTTTCGGCGCTCTCTGATCAAGCCTTAACGGTTGAACAATTAAGCGCTCAATTGAACTTAAGTGGTACTGCGCTCAATCAAGCTTTAATGGCATTACGTAAAGCACGTATGATTACTTTGATTAAACAAGATACGGATTTTGTTTACGTCATGAGCAATGAAAAAGTCAAACAATTATTTATTCAGATCCATCAAATTTATCAGTAGATCAGTAAGCTGCAGCATATATTTTTATCCACTTGTGTGCTGCGCAGCTATTTTCTGTTGTAACGCTATATGAAATGCAGTCAATTGATGTGGAGAGATGAAGATACTTTCATGAAAACCATGAACATTATAAATAATTTCTAAGCGTTGCACAGATGAAACTCACACAAGGTTGTATACTTTGAATTTGATTCAACTCGATACGCCAGCTAAACCACATACTTCTTATGCTTAAATGATCTTCATGCAACTGATAACGTGTGTTGCATAGTGGTAGCCATAGGCAATAAAAAATGCTGATATATAGCCCAAGCATGAGCACACGACTTAGCCCAGATGCTGTTAAAAGCATAAAGTCATACAACTGATATAATAAAAATAAGCTGATTGATGCCAAAAGCAATAGTAACCAAATATCAATTTTTGAACGATAGCTATGCATCATGATCGTGTGTCCTTAAGGTCAAGTCGTATCATTCATCTCTAGATTGTATAGCGTGAGATTCAACTTAAGCAATGTTGATATTAAGATTAAATTGAGCCTGAATCTCGACATCTATCCTAGCCTGCGCACAGTTTTTTATAGCCATGTGCTCTCTGCTTTAGGTATGATGAATCTATAAGAAAACTTAAATAATATCCATCATTCTGTAGATGAGGTGTAGTCGCATGCCAAATCAACAACACTCTTTCGCCTCAAACTATATCACTGATTTTATTCCTCAGAATCAGCTCAAATCCGCTATTGGCACAGCGCATTACGCAGCAGAAGCTGATTGCGTAGCGCAGCTAATGAAAGCTTGCCACATCCCTCAATCAACCCAACAGCAGATTGATGCTTTGGCCTTAACACTCAGTACAGCCTTACGTAATGACCAAACAACACAACGAGGACATGTACACAGCTTATTACAGCAGTTTTCTTTATCTTCGCAAGAAGGTATAGCCTTAATGTGTTTGGCTGAAGCTTTACTGCGCATCCCAGATGCAAGCACGCGTGATTTACTCATTGAAGATAAAATTTCACATGGTGATTGGCACGCACATATCGGGAAAAGCCCTTCATTGTTCGTCAATGCTGCAGCTTGGGGGTTGTTGCTCACAGGTCGCTTACTCCAACACGCTGATCCTGATCATTTATCAAGTTTGCTACGGCAATTATTTGCCAAAAGCAGTCGTGGTTTAATTCGCCATATGTTGGACTATGCTATGCGTATGATGGGTGAACAATTTGTCATGGCACAAAGCATCGACAAAGCGCTTCAACGTGCACATGCCTTACAACAACGTGGTTTTCGTTATTCTTACGATATGCTCGGTGAAGCAGCGCTAACAGCCTCTGAGGCTGAACGCTATTACCAAGACTATCTGGCTGCAATTCATGCCATTGGTAGATCAGCACAAGCCCAGGGGGTGTATGATAGCCCAGGAATTTCGATCAAACTCTCAGCCCTACATCCACGCTATCAACGTGCGCAGCTTCAGCGTGTAGAGGCTGAGCTATATCCTCAATTATTGCATTTGGCCACATGGGCCAAACATTATCAGTTGGGTCTCAATATTGATGCTGAGGAAAGCGAACGTTTAGCCTTGTCATTCCATCTATTAGAACGCTTATGTTTTGAACCAGAATTAGCTGACTGGGATGGGTTGGGTTTTGTGATTCAAGCCTATCAAAAGCGTGCTTGCGCCGTGGTGGATGAGGCCATTGATTTAGCCAAACGCAGTCAACATCGTCTGATGATTCGCTTGGTGAAGGGTGCCTATTGGGATCGTGAAATCAAAAAAGCGCAACAAGAGGGCATGCCTGACTATCCTGTATTTACTCGTAAAGCACATACAGACCTTGCCTATTTAAATTGTGCACAAAAGTTGCTCACGGCGATTGACTATGTTTATCCGCAATTTGCAACACATAATGCGCAAACCTTCGCCAGCATTTATGTGTTGGCACAATCTGCTGCACCACACCCCCACCCTTATGAGTTTCAATGTTTGCATGGCATGGGCGAAGCGCTATATCAGCAGGTGGTTGGCACAATGGCAGATGGAAAATTGGGGATAACGTGTCGCATTTATGCTCCTATTGGCAAACATGATACTTTATTGGCTTATTTAGTGAGGCGTTTGCTTGAAAACGGCGCCAATACTTCATTTGTACATCGGATCAGCGATGCAAGTTTAAGTCTTGAAGACTTGATCGAATCTCCCCAACACAGCATATTGAAATATAGCCGCAGCCAAAGCATCGGCTCTGCGCATCCTGCCCTGCCACACCCGCTGCATTTGTATGGCAATTCACGTTTAAATTCAATGGGATTAGATTTAAATGACGATCTGTGCTTAACCATACTTAATCAAAATGCATATCAATTTAAAGATCAATGTTATCAAGCCATGCCTTTAGAACAACCTATAGGTTTAAGTGAGCCCATCCTTAATCCTGCCAATCCACAAGATGTTGTTGGACACGTATGGCAGGCCAGTGCAACTCAGATTGAATCGGCTTTACAACATGCTGTGGCGCAGCAACATCGTTGGCAAAACACCCCCAAAGCTACACGTGCTACCTGTTTACAACGTTGTGCGGATTTAATGCAACAGCATTGCCAAGAATTAATGCTGTTATTAGTACGTGAAAGTGGAAAAAGCTATGCCAATGCACTCGCTGAAGTACGAGAGGCTATTGATTTTTTACGCTATTATGCCGCTCAAATCCTTGCCCTAGCTCAAGAGACGCAGATGCAAGCTTTAGGTGCACTAGTATGTATTAGTCCATGGAATTTCCCACTGGCCATTTTTACAGGTCAAGTGGCGGCGGCTTTGGTCACGGGCAATAGCGTATTGGCTAAACCTGCCGAACAAATGCCATTAATTGCAGCTTATGCAGTTAAACTGTTTTGGCAAGCTGGTGTACCCAAAACCATATTACAACTGCTGCCCGGTACAGGTGAGCAAGTCGGTGCAGCGTTGGTCCAAGATCAACGGGTGCAAGGGGTGTTATTCACAGGCTCTACTCAAGTGGCCAAGCTTATACAACACACTCTGGCCAAACGGGTTGACCAGTACGGGCAAAGCGTCACCTTGATTGCAGAAACTGGTGGACAAAATGCAATGTTGGTGGATTCATCCGCGCTGTGTCAACAAGTGGTCACAGATGTTTTAAGCTCAGCATTTGACAGTGCCGGTCAACGCTGTTCAGCACTGCGCCTGTTATGTGTGCAACAAGAGGTTTACCCTGTGATACGCGATATGCTGATTGGCGCGATGCAACAGCTCCAAATCGGCAATCCTAAACATTTAGCCACAGATGTAGGACCCGTCATTGACCACACAGCACAACGAAACATCCTACAACATATTGAGAAAATGCGTGCTAAAGGCTATGCCGTTCATCAAACTGTCATGCCTGCCACGACCAGACTTGAGCAGGGTTATTTTATTGCACCTACCTTAATTGAATTGCCTGATTTAAATGATTTACAACAAGAAATATTTGGGCCTGTTTTACATTTGATCAGTTATCAGCAGCAACAACTCAATGCACTTATAGACACGATTAATGCCAAAGGTTATGGCCTGACCATGGGCTTACAGACCCGATTAGATCAGCGTATGCACCAAGGGATGGCACAAGCCAAAGTAGGGAATTTATATATTAATCGCAATATGGTTGGTGCGGTGGTTGGGGTTCAACCTTTTGGGGGTGAAGGTTTATCAGGTACAGGACCCAAAGCTGGTGGTCCTTTATATTTGTATCGTTTAATGCACAGTTGTCATCCTAAACCTCTAACTCCATGTTTTGCTACTCAGCCGACCCTAAGCCCATCACCACCTCAGGCCTATCTTAGCTTCAGCAAGTGGTGTCAACAGCATGCGCCTCACCTTACATTTACCTGGCCGCAGTTGCCCCTGGATCAGAGACTACGCCTTGTTGGTCCAACAGGTGAACAAAATGATTATGTCTTATTGCCTCAGCCGCGTATTTTAAGCATTGCCAGTGAGCGCGATGCTTATTTACAGCAATGGGGCGCAATTTTATCGATTGGCAGCCAAGTTGTGCTTTGCTCAAATTCAACCGTGGCGATGGAGCTTTTACAAGAGTTCCCTGCTGATTTACAGCAACAATTTAGTCTAACGGATAACATCCACCAAGCTGACTTTAATCGGGTCTTATATCATGGTAAAACCCCAGCTTTTATTGAATTGCAGCAGATGATTGCTCAGCATCAAGAGCAGATTATCAGCCTGCAGAATGTGAGCCATAGTGAGATTACAATTGAGCGCTTACTCCTCGAACGTGCGGTGAGTATCAATACCACGGCTGCAGGCGGTAATGCGAGTCTAATGAGCCTTGATTGAAGCCACTCATTCGCTGCTATTTGGAACAACCTAGCAGCGAATCGCTACCACTAACGGTAAACCATACCACCGTCAATCATCACTGATTGACCGGTCATATAATTGGCATCTTCACTGGCTAAAAATGCCACGAACCCAGCCACATCTTCAGGCGTTTCTGCGCGACCTAAGGCAATACCTGCGACATATTTCTGATAGGTTTCTCCAATTTCAGTGCCGCTTAGCTCCGCAAAGCGTCGGTCAATTTCAACCCACATCTCTGTGCCGACGACCCCTGGGCAATACGCATTCACGTTAATACCATATGGCGCATATTCTTTCGCTGCGGCTTGGGTCAATGCGCGTACCGCAAATTTAGTGGCAGAATACACTCCCAACATAGCAAAACCTTCATGGGCTGCAATCGACGCAGCATTAATGATCTTACCTTTATGCCTGCGCTGCATAAATTTTTGCGCTGCGGCTTGAATCCCCCACAATATCCCACCTATATTAATATCGACAATGTGGCGAAATTCTTCTGGTGTCACATCCTGAATGGCTTGCACTTGTGCAATGCCCGGATTATTGATCATGATATCAAAGCCACCTAAACATGCTTCTGCATGTGTGATGGCTTGTTGGATGTGGCTTAATTCAGCAACATTAGCGACATAATGTGTGGTCTTGACTCCATATTGCGCAAGCTGCTGTTCAGCAAGTGCTAATTTTTCTGCTGAGCGATCTACCAAGGCAAGGTGTACCCCTTCTTGGGCTAAACGAGTGGCAATGCCTAAGCCAATGCCTTGTGCCGCCCCCGTAATTAAAGCAACTTTGCCGCGTAATCCTTGTGGCATGCTGTTCTCCCGTTAAATATGAATCGCGCGTTGCAAAGTCGCTAAAATGGATTCATGCAACGCTTCTGAATAAGTAGAATGTGGAAAAATAACGTCTGCCAATGCATCAGTCGTGGCCTCTAAACCTTGTGCCACAGCAAATGGTGATATCTGCTCCTTTATATCTGCACCCACTAGATGAGCACCTAAAATTTCACCGCTATCGAGATCCACTACAGTTTAAAAAAACTTGTGTTTTTGCATTCAGTCAACTGCTGTTATGCTGTGCTGCTTTGAACTTGTCATAAGGCTGTAGCTAAAAATTTAGCGTGTCCATAAAACAGCTGCATCCGAATTTTTTGCAGTAAGTATGCAATACCACTCACAGTTATTACGAGACTTGACGGCTATGTGCGACCAAAACTTTTAAATCAAATAAGGGTTCTCGAATAGCAAAAAGCAGTGCTGCCCGAATGGCGGCCATATAGCCGCCCGGACCCGCACCCACCGCAATCACATCAAACTGCTGTGTGCTCATGTGATCTGCTTAGAGTAAAATCAACGCAGGTTGTTCAACAAAGCGTTTGAGCTGTTGTAGAAACTTCGCTCCTAATGCCCCATCCACCACACGATGGTCACAAGATAAAGTCGCTGTCATTAAGCGTGCAGCAATAAGCTGTTCACTTTGAACGATTGGCCGACTCTCTACAGCACCTAAGGCTAAAATCGCCACTTGTGGGGGATTAATAATGGCATCAAAGCGCGATACTCCAAGCATGCCTAAATTAGAGATGCTAAAACTGCCACCTTCAAACTCCTCATTCTTCAACTGACCAGTTTTAGCCCGTGTCGCCAAGTCACGAACTTCATTGGAAATTTGTACCAAGGATTTTTGATTAGCGGCTTTAATAATTGGCGTAATTACGCCCTCATCTAAGGCCACTGCAATGGCAATATCTGCATCTTGAAAGGCAATCATCTCTTGTTTAGTCGCATCATATTGCACATTGACCTCAGGCACGCGCATTAATGCGGCAGCTGTTGCCTTGACCAATAGATCATTGATCGAGAGTTTAACTTCAGGCGTAGATTGATTAATTTCAAGACGAAGCTGCTCGAGTGCCTGCATATTCAAATCACAGCTTAAGCGGAAATGCGGTGCATCTTGTTTCGCGCGCTGTAAACGCGTGGCAATGGCTTTACGCATGCCACTCATGGCTTGACGAGTAGGTGTTGCGACTGCTGATACTGTGCTGATATCGTTGCTATTGCCTTGTTCAAGTGCACGTCGTGCTTCAACATCAGCTTTACATACGCGACCACGGCTCCCCGAGGCACGGCAATCATGCAAATTAATGCCCCATTTTTTCGCCAAACGCCGTGCCAAAGGGGTAGCCAAAACCGCACTATCATCAGCTTTGGATTTTTTTAGTGTATCAGCGACCTGTGTTGCACGCGGCTCTGACCATTGCCCACCTGCCGCCTGTATCGCTTGGCTTAAATCTACCACACTAATTCGACCGGCACGGCCACTGCCTTGCACTTGGCTTAAATTAACATTATGTAAAGCTGCCAAACGTTTGGCATGTGGTGTGGTTAAACCAGCATAATGCGCATCATAGCCTTGTAATGCAGCCGGAATAACAAAAGCGCTATCCGCCTGTGTTTTGGATGCTTGTGGCACTGTTTCAGGTGTTGCCTGCTGGGTTGCTGCTGTAACGGGTTCAGTGACCTGTGCTTGTGCACTGATCACGGGCTGCTCTTGTGTAGCTGTAGCACTTGAATTGTTGTCTTGTAAAAAAGCCGCGACTTCTTCAGCACTTAATGCCTCATCACTACACAGTGCAATCGGTTTACCCACCGCTAAAGTATCGCCTACCTCTGCCAAAATTTTTTGTAAGGTGCCATCAAAAGGCGCTTCTAATACATTAACAATTTTAGTGGTTTCAATTTCACACAGCTCTTGACCTTTTTTAAAGCACTCACCTTCCTGAATCAACCACTGTACGATGGTGCCTTCTTCCATCGATAAACCCCATTTTGGGATTTCTAGGCTTTGAATATCCGCCATGGTTAGCCCTCCAAGGTTTGACGCACAGCGCGTTCAATACGTTCTACACTCGGTAGCCATGCTTGTTCTAACACAGGCGAAAATGGCACGGGTGTGTGTGGTGGGGTGACGATTTCAATCGGTGCTTTAAGCGCATAAAAGGCTTTTTGTGCGATCAGTGCCGCAACATCATGCGCAAAACCGCAACGCGCTGCAGACTCATCCACAATTACCACGCGTCCTGTATTAGCAACAGACTCTAAAATACCTTCTTCATCTAAAGGCGAGATGGTACGTGGATCCACCACTTCAACAGAAATGCCTTCTTTGGCCAATTGATCGGCCACTTCGTTGGCAAGATGCACCATTAAACTTAAGGCAATAATGGTTACATCGGTACCTTCACGGGTGTAATTGGCGACACCAAAAGGAATGCTGTAATCCCCGTCTGGAACTTCACCCGTAATGTCATAGAGTAATTTATGCTCACAGAACACTACTGGATCATCATCACGAATGGCTTGCATGAGTAAGCCTTTAACATCATACGGACTTGAGGGCACCACCACTTTTAAACCCGGCACCGAGGCAAACACATGATAGGGTGATTGTGAATGCTGTGCTGCAGCTGAAAATCCTGCGCCAATCATACCGCGCACTACCATAGGTGCTTTGGCTTTGCCCCCAAACATATAGCGGAATTTGGCCGCTTGGTTATACAGCATGTCATGACACACGCCATAAAAATCCTTGACATCCTCACCGCCCTAAAGGACGGGGATTCCTACTGCTAGATGCTTATGCCCAAGCGCAAGAATGTTTAGAGCTGAGTTTTTATCTCTGTCGTGAGCCGTACCACAGCTCACGCACTCCCATTCTCTTATTCCAAGACCTGTCCTACCTTTCGGACTACTTGCGGTGATCTCACCACAGCACGAACAAGTTTGGGAGGTATAGGCTTCATTGACTTCCTCAAACAATACCCCTGCGTTCTCGCATTTATACTTGAGCATTGTTTTTAGTGCTGAAAATCCTGTATT
>NZ_JCAKMX010000011.1:0-2277 GCF_059515825.1 Acinetobacter sp. CY17 | reverse complement strand
CGACACACAAAGTGACCCAAATAGAAGAATTACTGCCACACCGGTGGCAACCCGACCAAAATTAAAAAATAGGTATGGGGTTCAGCGGATGCTTACGATAAATCGGCTAAATGTGTTCGCTGTGCCGAGAGAGATTGCATGCGTTTAAAGACGAATTTTGTCCAGGCAGCACTGATTGGAGGCTGTGCCGTACTAAAAATCAGTGGTCGCATAAAATTGATTAAGTAATTACGAATAGTGTCATGACATACAATATAACCGCCCATTGAAGCGAGCGCCTTGCCAAAAGTCCCGACCAAAAAATCGATTTGATTTAAAACACCATATTGTTCAGCACATCCTAAACCATGACGACCACGCACTCCAATAGCGTGAGCCTCATCCACATAGAGTAGAACTTTAGGATGATTCGATTTAAGAGCAACTAGGGCACTCAAATCTACCTCGTCACCATCCATACTAAAAATTGATTCTGTGACTACAATAATGCGTTCTATTGCTCTATCATCTTGATATTGATCCAGCAATGTTTCTAGATGAATCAAATCATTATGTCGAAAGCGCAAATATTTAGCCTTTGATAAACGGATCCCGTCAATAATACTTGCATGTACCAACTTATCTGCCAAAATCAATGTTTTAGCATCACTTAATGCTGGTAAAATTCCAATATTCATGTGATAGCCGCTATTAAATAATAGAGCTGGTCGACCAAAAGCAGCTAGCATTTCTGCTTCAAGTTGTTCAAACTCACTGTAGTTGCCTGTTAGTAAGCGTGATGAACTGGCACTCATGCAACGTTGTTCATTCGGGAGCTGATTAAAAAACTCTTCTCTTAATTGGACGCTAGAGGCTAACCCTAAATAATCATTAGAAGCCAAATTAATCAAAGATTGACCTTGATGCTTTAAAATGAAATCACTGGAAGTATTCGCTTTGAACTGTCGGTATTGACCTTGTTGTTTGAGCTTATCGAGTTGCTCTTGAAAATAGTCAAGATGGTTCATGCACGCCCCTCCATGGCTTGCAACATTTCAATAAGATGTTGTAGCAATTTTTCCAATTGTGCATTGGTTATAATATAAGGCGGCATCACATATACGAGCTTGCCAAAGGGACGAACCCAAATCCCACGTTTAACGCATTCAGCTTGAAATTGGGCCAAATCCACATTGCTATATAATCCAATCACACCAATCGCACCCAACACACGTATATCTTTAACAATATTTAAAAAAGTAACTCTATTTAATTGGTGATTTAAAATACGTTGGATACGCTGAATATTAGCTTGTCAATCTTGTTCAAGTAACAGTTGCGTGCTTCTCAATGCTACAGCACAGACCAATGGATTAGCCATAAAAGTGGGGCCATGCTTGACATCCTCCCCGCCCTAAAGGACGGGGACTCCTACTGCTAGACGCTTATGCCCAAGCGCAAGAATGTTTAGAGCTGAGTTTTTATCTCTGTCGTGAGCCGTACCACAGCTCGCGCACTCCCACTCTCTTATTCCAAGACCTGTCCTACCTTTCGGACTACTTGCGGTGATCTCACCACAGCACGAACAAGTTTGGGAGGTATAGGCTTCATTGACTTCCTCAAACAATACCCCTGCGTTCTCGCATTTATACTTGAGCATTGTTTTTAGTGCTGAAAATCCTGTATCTAAAACAGATTTTGCTAGTTTAGTTTTTACAAGTTTCTTGGCACTTAAATCACCTACAATAATGACTGCATTATTTTTAACAAGCATGCTGCTTGCCTGATGCAAATGGTCTTTACGACAGTTTGCAATCTTGGCGTGTAAGGCACGTACACGTTTTTTATTTCTTGCTCGTTGAGCAATACCTAATTTCTGTTGGTACTGGCGATAGAACTTAGGATTTGAAATTACAGTGCCATCAGAACAGGTGGCAATATCTTTTAAGCCTAGATCAATGCCTATAGCTTTGGTTGCCATTGGTTTTTCTTGCTTCGAAAAGTCAACCACAAGACATACATACCAACGCCCACGACTGTCCTCAACAAACGAACCTGTTCTAACAGTATATTTGCTTAGTCCGTAGCTATCCCATAAGCCAAATTTAGTTTTTCCATATTCAACATACCCATCAGCATATTTTAGTCCTGATTTTTTAAATGGTATCCATCCAAGCGATCTTCGTGCTGACGTCTTGTTGCTTACACGCCATTTCAGCTTTGCTTTTTTAAATTGCTTTCTTCGAGTGATCAGTTCTTCTGTAATCGCTTGTACGGTTTGACTATGTAGGTTGCATT